>JAHEMO010000170.1 GCA_024643625.1 Chitinophagaceae bacterium | reverse complement strand
GTTCATTTTCTCTAAAAGGTTTAAGCCCTGTTTTAATCTCCTCCAACGATCGGGCCCATCCAAAATATAAGCGATCAGTTACTTTTTCAATATTCAAAAAGGGTGCAGGTTCTGCATACAAAGCGTTTACCGCCCCGCAATAATCAAAATCATAAGGTATTACAAAAGGCTTTACCCCGGGCGCATCTTTAATATCAATCATTTTAATATTATGCCTTGGCGGTATAGCCCAATCGCTGTTGCCAATCATATACTGGAAAAGCGCTACCAATGTGGTATGGTTTCTATCGGTATCGGGTGTACCAATTTTCTTATCTTCTTTTTCTTCTTTGGCATTATTGCGTTTAGCTAAATCATCAATAGGTTCCAGCATGAACCCATATTGCTTGTAAGGCTTAAAGTATCCCGAAGTATCATTAAAGTTGAAGTGCAGCAAGCGAACCCTGAAACTTTTATCCGTAAATAACTGGTATATCTGATAAACAAGATATTCCTTAATCACCCACTGCTCATCGGTACCTCCCCACTCGCAAGGCACCACCACCTTCAAATTCTTAAGCTTGCGCAATTGCGACTCTTTGCTGGTATCCGAAAAATCGAACATCATGGAGGCAAATGAACATTGCTTCCTTCGAAAGTTTCCCCTTAACCGCACCTGAAGTTCCTCCACCAAATCGTTGCTGCCATTGCCATTGCGCCACACCATAGTTGCCGGCTGATTTACCGGACTATCCTTTCCATTGATCAGCATGGTAAAATCGGTAGTTAGCGTCGCTTCTATAATCGAAGTATCGCTGAAAAAATCCTTTCTTTTTACGGCCTCCTGACCTAAAGCATTTAGCTGACATATGAATACTGATCCAATGGTCAACAATGCTGCTAGTCTCATCATACGTTAATGTTTTGGAACATCAGTTATTTCGCCAATAATATGGCCTATTGATGTACTGGGCTCCTGGATGTGGAGCAATGACGCCACTGTTGGCGCAATATCGTTAATCGTTATTTTTCGTGTTGTATTGCCAACGGGTATTTTCCAACCATAAAAAAGCAGTGGAATATGCGTATCATAAGCATAACCGGTACCATGTGTTGTGCCGCCTTTGGTAAAGCCATCAATAAGTGCAGGTTTATAAATAATCTGCACATGCCCGCTTCGTTTAGGGAAATAGGCATTGGCTATCTGCGTGGCTAACACATCATTCAATGTTGATCTGCCAATATTTTCCAACCGAATGGCGCGGTTTACCATCGGTTGCATATTGAGCCACTCTATTACAAAGTCTGTCACTTCAGACTCTCCCAATTTTTTTGCTCTTTGAATCAGCGGTATATCTAAAATAACCTGACTATTCATGATAGCTTTAGCAATATTGGCTTCACCAAATTTCTGGCGCAACGCGGTATTTAATTCATTAAGTAAAATTTCTTCACTCACTATACCTGATGGTAGTTTATGCTCTGTCATGTATCCCGGTATATGCGATGAACCATGGTCGGCAGTTAGGAATACAAGATACTCGCCCTGGCCAACCTGCTTATCGAGAAAACGGAAAAAATGTCCAAGGTCAATATCTAACCGCGCCATAGCATCTTCCATCTCTACAGAGTTAGGCCCATATGCATGTCCTATATAATCAATGGAAGAATAACTGATAGCCAGAAAATCAGCAATGTTATCGGCACCCAGGGATTCGTGCATGACAGCATCCATAGCAAATTGTGTAGTAAGCGTATTGCCATGAGGCGTGCTTAATACTGCATCGTAACGCTTACCGGCAAAGCCGGCAAGATTATACGGCAATTGGCCCTGCGGACCACCAAAAGTATGTACCTGATAGGGCTTGGGGCCTTCTGTACCATATTGATACGAATCAATAGGAAATAAAGCACTCCAACCTTGTCTGTATAAACTATCCACTTTTGCCGGCGATTTAAAGTCTGTCACCCATTTTGGTAAACTATTCATGTAGTAGGTAGAAGTAATCCATTCACCCGATTCACTGTCGTACCAATAAGCCGCATTTGCACTGTGGCCGGCAGCAAGTATGCCCCCTCTGTCTTTTAGCGCAATGCCAATTGTCTTGCCCTCGTAGGCAGTTGCTATTCGAAGTTCATCGCAAATGGTTGTTCCCAATAAATTATTGGGGCTTTGCCGGCCGGCCTCCGATTTGCCACCAACGGTTGTCACATTGGTGTCGGAGGTGCAATACATATATGCCTGTGAAACATTGTCCCACCAGGTGTTGCCGGTAATACCATGAAAGGCAGGTACAGAACCGGTGTAAATACCAGCATGCCCGCATGCCGTGTAAGAGGGCAAATAATTAATGTATGCAGCATTGCAATTAAATCCTTTATCTAACAAACGCCGCATGCCGCCATCCTTATGCCAGCGATGGTTAAACCGATTCAGAAAATCCCATCGCATTTGATCAACCGTGATGCCAACAACAAGTTTGGGTTGTTGCTGCGCAAACCCAACAATGGGGAGTGAAAAAAAAACTAAAGCTATCGCGAATTTTATATGCCTCGTCATGTGCTAAAGATAGTGATTCAGTTGAGGTAAAAAAGTGGCGTTGCTATAAGGCATACTACTTCATTAAGGCCACTGTTGCCAAAAAAAAGTTTACGGGTCAGCCATCAAAAGGATTTTTATGGGGTTGGCTCACGTCAATGGGATGGCGTTACCTAAGACAGATGATATAAATGTATGGCTCAGATGCCATCGGCGCGTAACCGCATATTGACTTCTCTTTATCCTTTCCTCAATAAATATTGGGACAAATGTCCCAACGAATTAGGGCAGCTATTGCCTGATGCAAGTTACCGGCTTAGCCATAATGTCAGCAACAGCCGGTGGCCTTCACTAACCCCTAACAGTTTTAGCCAATAACTGCCTAAAACGAAACGTCGTTAACTATCCTTTAGTAGGCGCGGCGCATCATTTGCAGTCATATGATGGTAAAATGATGAACTATGAAAAAACTGCTTGTTATGCTGCTGCCTGCGATTTTGCTGTTAGCCGCCTGCTCTAAAGAAACTATTCAACAGCCCCCCATCGACGAAACCGAATGGTTGGAAAAACCAAGGGGCGTTGTAGTGTACAGCGATTTTAATTGCGACTACTTTGTGATGGAGAACTACCGGGGTTATGCCGTGCTACGCATGTGGGGTGGTGTTGCACCGGCCCGTGGCTCAGTAGTTTACGGTGATCATGACCGTTGGGGCATTAGCACCATGTACAATCGCTCGGGGCGCTACCTGTTTCGCGCCGATGTACTGGACTATGGCCTAAGCTATTGGCAGGCCATGGATATGATAGACTGGAACTGCCGCGACCCATGGCAATAGCACAACAAATATATTTCACCCGCTTCGGCGGGTTTTTTTTACCCGGAATTCACAAAAATGACGTCAGATTGTAATCATTAAAAACTGCATTATGCGCCTTCCATTGCTGTTATCTGTTGTTTGCCTATCCTTATCTGCATTTGGCCAACGTACGCAAAAGCCAGTATTACATGGCAAACATTGGATGGCCATTACCGGAAAGCCACTAGCGGCAACAGCAGGGGCCACCATTTTTAATCAGGGCGGTAATGCCGTTGATGCTGCCTGTGCTATGCTGGCCGCTACCTGCACCATGTGGGATGTGCTCAGTTGGGGTGGCGAAACGCAGGCCATTATTTACAACCCCAAAACAAAAAAAGTAATTGCCATTAATGCGCTGGGAGTAGCGCCTACCGGTGCTACTGCTGCATTTTACAAAGGCAAGGGCTATGAGTTTCCACCGGAGTATGGCCCACTGGCAGCCGTAACGCCTGGTACTCCCGGCGGCATTTGCCATATGCTATCGGAATATGGCACCATGAGTTTGGCGCAGGTATTGGCACCCGCCATGCAACTGGCTTCCGGCTACCCCATTGATGCTCAGACAGCTAATGGTATAGAAAGGCAAAAAGAAATGATTAAACAGTGGCCTTACAGCAAATCAGTTTTTTTGCCGCATGCCGGCGCAAAACGAGAAGCACCGGAAGCAGGAGAAATTTTTGTGCAGAAGGACTTGCTCGCCACCCTGCAAAAAATGGTGGATGCTGAAGCCGCAGCACTGAAGGCCGGTAAATCGCGCAAAGCAGCCATCATGGCGGCTTTCGACAGATTTTACAAAGGCGATATAGCCGATGAAATAGTGAGAGGCTGCCGGGAGCAGGGTGGCCTGTTTACCAAAAACGATCTGGCCACATGGAAGCCATTGGAAGAGGAAGCTTTGCATACCAACTATAAAGGTATTGATGTATATAAACTGCAACAATGGACACAAGGCCCTGTAATGCTGCAGGCACTGAATATGCTGGAGCCTTTTGACCTTAAAAAAATGGGCTATAACAGCGCAGAATATGTGCACACCATAACCCAGGCCATGCAGCTAAGCTTTGCCGACCGGGATTTTTATTATGGCGACCCCTACTTCCCGCCCGAAGAACCAATGAAGGGCTTGCTGAGTAAGGAATATGCAAAAACAAGAATGGCACTTATAGATCCGGCAAAAAATATAAACCCTGCTCTACCCGGCGATCCCTACCCGTATCAGGGTGGAAAGAATCCATTTGCGCAGCAATTGCGGGACTGGGAAAAACTATTGCAGCAAAAGGCAACTAAAGAAGGTGGCGCCACGCCGGCACATGATGCCAGGCAAATGGCCTTACTTGCCGAAACTGAAAATGATATAGCCATTGCCGAAGAAGCCTATCAGGACCGGCTTTGGCGCGGCACCACAAGCGTACAGGCGGCCGATGCTGAAGGTTGGGTAGTAAGTATTACACCCTCCGGAGGTTGGATTCCGGCCTGTATTGCCGGTAACACCGGCGTAGGCCTGAGTCAGCGCCTGCAGAGTTTTGTGCTGGATCCGGCGATTGATCCCTACAATGTAATAGAACCCGGCAAACGTCCACGCGTAACGCTAACGCCTTCGCTAGCCATGAAGGATGGTAAACCCTTTTTGAGCTTTGCGGTGCAGGGCGGCGATACGCAGGATCAAAACCTGCTGCAATTTTTCTTGAATGTGGTGGAATTTGGTATGGATGTGCAGCAGGCTGCTGAAGCGGCTAATGTGAATACCGACCAATTGTGGCTTAGCCTTGGCGGCGAAAAAAATCAGGATAGAATACCTCGCGGCGGTCGTTTACTTATGCAAAGCCGAACCCCGGAAAATGTGCGGGAGGCCCTCAAACAAAAAGGTTACACTTTACGCTTTACGGAGCGCAGCAGCGGCCCCATTAACGCTATATATTTCGATTGGGAGCATGGCAGTTTTTGGGGTGGCAGCAGCAACCACGGCGAAGATTATGGCATAGGTTGGTAAGGCAAATGAGCTTTACCCGCTAAAGCACTGGTATCGGTAAGCGATTGTAAAAAAGCAATTAGCGCCAACTGCTCCTTTTCGGTAAGATTGAGTTTGCCGGGTGGTAAAGTTTGGTTGGGAACGGCCAGGCCTCTTCCAACCCCACCCCCATCATTATAAAATTGAACAACCTCAGCCAATGTGGCTATCGATCCATTGTGCATGTAGGGTGCTGTAAGGGCAACATTGCGAAGGCCGGGCGTCTTGAAAGCGCCCTTGTGTATGGCGGCATTTGTAAAATTTTCTCGACCGTCATCTTCATCCAGCTGCTTGCCGTTGTTGAAAGCAGGAACACCGAGAACCTCGGCTTCGGTTTCCTGGTACCGGGGTGGTACAAGGCCATTGTACCATGGAAAAAAATGGCAGGTTGCACATCCCGCCTTACCGGCAAATAAGTTGAAGCCCTGGGCAATTTGACGGTCTGTTTGATCTGCAATACCATTAATAAAAGCATCCGTGGGTGAAGCCGAACTGATAAGCGTACGGATATAAGAAGCAATGGCGTTACTGAGGGTATGTACTGCAAGTGATTGAGGTTCATTGTAATACGCTTTATTAAATAGTGTGACCATGTCGGCATCTCTACTCAATTTTTCTACTGCATCGGTCATGCTGCCTCCCATTTCGTGGGTGTTGTGCACCACATCGCCAACCTGAAAATCTAACAACGATTGGCGCATATCGTAAAACTGCCGGGTTTGCAAGGCGGCGTTCCACAGGGTCGGCGTATTGCGCAGCAGCACCCTGCCATCGAGGCCAATGGCTTTGGGCTTCCCATCTGTAAAGGCAAACTGCGGCACATGGCAGCCGGCGCAGCTTTGCTGATTATTACCCGATAGCCGTTTATCGGTAAATAGCTTTTTACCCAGCAACACTCTTTCCGGGGTTGGGCCAAACCGGTCATTGGGTGTAAAGAAGCCAATATCAAAAGCCCCGTAATCAAAAATATTGACCCTACCCTTTTGCAGGGGTTGGCGTTCCTGAGGTTGTTCAAAAGCGTTTTCCTGCGCCAGCGCTTCGAGCGCCAATGCCAGCGGCACCATTTTCAGTTTTATGAAAGTCAATCTGTCGAACCCATCAAAACCGGCATCCTCCGGTATGGCGGTCAATGCCTTTCTACAAGCTGCGGAAGCGCTTTCCAGCCTGGCCTTTTCGCTGTCATGGGCATGTAGGGCCAGTTGGCTAAGTAACTCATCCATGGCCTCCAATTGCCAATGGCATTCTGCTAAAGCTATGCCTGCCAGGGGTGAATCGAAACCGGTAATTCCTTTCGTAACAATAAATATCCAGCTATCGCGCAAGCCCTGCCAAACCAAGGGTGGGACAAACATGCTGCTACTAACTGAAGCCCTGATTTGGCCGGAAACTGCTGCCAGTATTTGAACCTGATGTTGTAATTCCTCTTTTGTACTTATAGTTAGCGTATCAGCAAAAAGCAATACCTCCATTTGAGGCATGCCTTGTGGCAATATCAATTGGTCGGGATTGTCATCTTCAACCCGCGGTAAAGCCGGAGCGTTCCATTGCAGGGTTTCGTAGGGGAACAAACGATCCGATAATACGCTGAGCCGCTTGTAAGCTTTACGGAGCGCTATGAAGTCGTTTTGTAGTTGGTAGGCAGTAGCACTCTTATGCGCAGCAAGGTGGCTGATGGCGCTATCCATTGCATCAAGTTGTACTAAAAACCAGCGGCCTGTCTTGTCATCTACCCGTGGCGATGCTGGGATATTGCGCAAGGCAAGCAGACCCGACAAACCCATAATTATAGCCAGAATAGAAAAAATGCGCATAGCATGTTTGAATTTTCAATATTAATCAAGCCATACTTTTATCCATTGAATTTTTACTAACCTTAATTCACCGGCATGAAATCATTGTTCGTGGCTGCCATAGCCTTGTGCGGTTTTGTATGTCTTTCTGTTGAAGCCCTGGCACAATCCAGTATTGTACCTTTTGGCTCCACCTGGAAGTATCTCGATAATGGAACAAACCAAGGTACCACCTGGAGAAATACATCTTTCAATGACCTTTCCTGGGCCAGCGGCCGGGCAGAACTCGGTTATGGCGACGGCGA
>JAHEMO010000169.1:6289-7523 GCA_024643625.1 Chitinophagaceae bacterium | reverse complement strand
GGCAGAGTATGTAGTGTGGTTAAGCTACCGCGGAATGCTGCATGGGTTTCATCTGTCATAACAAAAAAAAGGCCACCCTATGGCGGCCTTTTGATGTAACCCTATATAAACACCCTTAGCCAAACGGCTTAAGGTGGAAATACTGCCACTTAATTTGGTGGCGATGGTTTTGCGGCTTGCGTTTGCCGAAGAACTTCAGCCTTTGGGCTGCAAACCAGTTGCGGAGTGGCGCAAGGTTTATTTTCACGGTAATGTCGGGCATTTCTTTACGGTCGCCCATATAAGGTAGTGTCATGTTTTTAATTCTTTGTGGTGAATGGCATTGGGTTGCCAATGCAACCCCATGCCGGTTGAAAATTGGTTAGGGGATTATCCCATACTCAATTTTTTGCTACGGTCGGTCTTAACCAAAGTGCTAAAAAACTGAGCGATTTTTTTGAAAGGTGAGATATAGATACGAACCAGATCTTCAGTGGTGTAATGGTATAATATCCGTGTATCACCTGCGTAAGGCATGTACATAATTTTAATTTTTAAATGATGAGAAATCAGGACCAAATCAGCTATTGGATTTCACCGGCCCCCTGGCTTGGTAAAGCCGATTAGGTTAGTGAAAGAACCGGCGCCGTTTGGTTAACCTTTGTTACTGTTCCGGTCATTAGAAGGCTTTTAATTGTTTTCACAGGGCAAAACTAGCATGGCACTATAGGCCGTAAAAATCAATTTAGGGAATGCGAAATGACGGCAATTCAGCTAAAAAAGTATTCAAATGATTGATTGTCAATACTTTGAAGTCCGGTTTAACATTGTATCCAAGGCTTAGAAACGCCCGTGTCTGGTAGCTCTATACGGCATGTATCTGGACAAAAATCCTCCCAAATCAGGTATTAAATCGAAATTCTACATGGAGAATGGTAGCAGCAGGCAAAAAAAAGCCACTGTAGAAACAGCGGCTGTAACGATTGCTTGCCATATGAAAAAAATCAATAATCTAAATTATTTCGGCTAATATCTGAGTTTATTGATTCATAGATACAAAATACATCGTCAAAAGAGCGGATTTGGCTCAATTTCAAACGTTTGCGGGGAAAAACTGAAATTCCTTAACGTCTATTCTGACAAAAACTGGAACTTTTCCATCTTCTTTTCAAACGCGGAAGAAGCTTTCATCATTTGCATACCCTCGCCAAAAGATAGATATGATACCCCGCGCTGCTGATTGGCACGGCTTACC
>JAHEMO010000169.1:0-6189 GCA_024643625.1 Chitinophagaceae bacterium | reverse complement strand
TCGGCGGGCACCTGCCGATGGTATTGTTCAAGTTCAGCCTCGTGACGAAGCATGGCTACTCCCCTGCCTTTGCCCCCAATATCAGGCTTTGCAAACAGCGGGTATCCTATGGTTTTGGCCGCCGCAACCGCCAGCGACAGATCCTGAGCAGGTGAAACCAAAATAGTTTTGGGCTGCATAGCTTCTGGAATAATGCCTGCAATCTTCCATTTACTTTCCATCACAAAACCACCGTACTCAATGGTTGGGTTTGATGCCGTAAAAAAGAAAAGGCTTCTTGCCCGAAGACAATACCACAACAACACAGGCGAAATGGGGATGTATACCAATAAATAGGGCCAAAACTCCCAACGTGTAGCCTTAGTGTACCAGCGTTTCCTGATTGATATGTTCATGCTTGACTTGGGAGGAATGATGGGTAGGCAAGGGCAAATGATAATAATGCGCTTGTGAAGGTTGCTGCATAAGGTCAATGTACTTAAGCGACAATTGGTGCGACGAGGCAGAAATTATAGATATGCTCAGCGTGCCAAGAAGTTCACCCCGACGCATTACAAACCGATTGCCCTCATCAAAAGGCATTGCCTCACACAAAAAGTTTTCCAGCCATTCCGCGTCGGGATTTGCTTCAGACGCTAATGCGCTATAAAACTCCTCCCGTCTGCGGTCGTGTATCTCGGCATCGTATAAAGTAGCACTCGACCAAATATGCGCTCTGCTGCGGTCCAGCGGAAAATGATGGCTTTGCAGGCCATCCCATACCAGATGGTGCAAATGATTGTGTTGACAAACAACCAATGAAAATGGTTCAATACCCGATAAATCTGTTTGCCGAAAACTTATTGCCATATTTTGGCTTTGCAAAAGCTCCGTTACAACCAATCCTCTGCTTTTTTGATAGGGAGGATTACGCTTGTGATTAGTGAAAGCGCCATTGAGTAAAATAACTACCGCACCATCGTTCCGCAACCCCATCCATGTACCGCCTGCAGCGCCGTCAACAGGCACAATACATTGGTAGCCCTCAAACATCAGTACTTGCGGCAAAAGGGCAAGTTTGCGTTGTGGATTTTCGTCGCGATTACTGCTCATTAAAAAGCCGTCGCGCAGGGGAATAAAAGTTACTGTGCACATTCCTTACGGTGTTGCATGGTGGCATAGGCTACGCCAAATGCAGCCACAGCCGATGTATCGAGGCCCAAATCGTAAAGACCTACTTTAATAAGAGCCATATGATGTATGGCGTGTTCAATATTGTAAACAATCTCCCGGTGATAGGTGGTTTGCACCTGCGTAGTGTTTGTTCCCTCCTCATCAAGCGAAGTTTCAAAAATCATCGTTTTATCCGGCAGGCTAAACCCCATCATGAGTTCTTCGATAGCAGTAATGGCTGCGCCGCGCTGCTGTTCTATTTGCTGCGAACGACGACGCTTATCGTAATTAACCGTTCCGCTGCTGTAGCCTGCCAGCAGGCATTGCAACAACTCCACCACATGCCGCGTATGCTGACCAATCGTAGATCCACTGAGGTAGCTCACTGGTCGGATAAATTGTTCATCGCTCAGGCTTTCTATCATACCCGACAGCATGTGTAGTTGCTTGCTTAATGTTTCGTATGCTTTAATCATAAAAGAAAAACTGGTGCGGCGGATAAAGCCCTGTGCACAATTTGGGCGTAAATTTAGAAGCAAAAATGAAAGAATACCTTCGTCGCAAAAATATGGTTAACAAACGGTTACCAACTAAAACTGATTTCGGGACCTATTACAAAACTTCGGGTAAGGCCATCTGGTCTCACATCGCGAATGACCAACGGAAACCCTCCCGTTAATCCAACCCTTGTTCGGGACGAAGCCTGCCACCAAATTCCTGACGTAACATTGAGCGTGAGTCCTTCACTGCCGTTAATCTCCTTCGGGCTATTGAAGTCTGGCTCCAGATATTCATCTTCCCCCAAATGCCAAATGGCCAGCATGCCTGCATTAGCAGTCCATTTGGGAGAGAAGTTAAACTGTCTTGTGCCGCGCAATAGTATATCTGCCTTACGCATCAACTGCCTGGAAGGCGGGTAAGCAAGGCCTTGATTTAATGGCCATTCGCCGGGTAAAAACTCATTTTGGTTGGATTGGGTGAGCGGCTGTTGCCAGGCAAAGGCAAAAAACCATTTTTGCGCAGCAGCACTTATCCCGGCAAGTAAATCAAAAGTACCCAGGCTGCTTTGGTATTGCATCGGCAATGGTCTGCCCCCGGCTTCAAGGCTGGCATCGCTCAGCGGCATCTTTACGCCCAACAATGCTTGCCAGCGCCAGGCCTTTTTAGGCGTGAATACATAATTTGCCGTGAGGTAGATATCGCCCGGCCCTGATGCACTTCCTAAATTACCACTGGCAATATTGCCTGTTATTTTACCCTGAAGAGTAAGTCTTTCATTGGCATACCAATCGTATTGGAGCGCCGGTGCAAACACCAAAACATCGTCATCGCCAACACCAACCGGTGTAATCAGGGTGAGCCGCCCCTTGGGTAATTTGTCTTTGCCGAAGCCATGAGGTTCTGCCTTCAGGTTGCCAACGGTGCAAAAGCCCGCATCGCTGCAGCCCTGAGCCATCGTGCCTGCCGGGCTGAGTGCCAACACCAATCCAATACACAAAGCGATTCGAATTATTCCTGTCATACTGTAAATTATAGTTGGAAGTACTGTAACAAGCAAAAGAAGCAGACTGAATATTGGAAAATCAGATTGCTTCAAGCGCCACGACCAGTTCTTCCGGCTGTTTAATAACAAGCTTGCGTTTAATAAAATCAATAATGCCTTCTTTCTGCAAATCGCCCAGGAGCGCAGTTACCGTTTGGCGGGTGCTGGCAATAAGCGATGCAATATCGGCATGAGTTATAGGAACGGGTATCAAAACGGAACCATCTGGCTGCTTCAACCCCTGTCGCTGCAGGTCGGCCAAAAAGTATAAGACTCTGCGGCGTACGTCACTATGCAACAGGTTTACCATTTTATTTTCGAGGCGATTCAGTTTCTCACCCATCTGCTTGGCATAACGCAGGGCGAGATTGGGTTTTGCCCGAATAAGCAGTTCAAAATCGGCCACCCGAAACATGCAAATGCTTACCGATGATTTAAATGCCTGGGCAAACTCGCCATGCAGATTGTTGGGTTCAAGCATTATCTGGCCAAATACATCGCCGGGCGAAATAATGTCTTTCACTACCTCCTGGCCATGCTGGTTAATGTAACCAATCTTTACAAAGCCGTCTTTAAGAAAATAAAGGTTGCGGTGCTCGTGTGCATCAAAGTAGATGAAGTCGTTTGGGGCAGCCTCTTTGTATCGATGGTGCAAACCCATCGCTTCAAACTCCTGTTCGTTTATATCGGCAAAAAATGCATGCTTACGAATGAGCAGCAAATCGTCGCTGAGCATTGATTCCATGCCTGGCATGGGGAGATAGGACGCTAACCTGCCAAATTTGTACATACCATATCAATACGAAAACGAGCCGAAAACGGTTGCAACCACTGCACATTAGTCACCCCCGGCGTAAAACTTTGCCGCCAATTGTAAGGGCAGTTGCTACCAAGTGCTAAAACCATCAAAAAGCATTTGTGCGGTAGGGGTCTCACGCTTACTTTTGCCGCCAATTTCAGAAGGGTTATCCCCTGAAATATTTTTGACAGCTAATACAAAAAAACTATGGTGGACATTAAGCCAGATGAAATTTCGGCCATATTGCGCCAGCAACTCAGCAACCTCGACACCAGCGCAAATCTGGAAGAAATCGGAACCGTTTTGGCAGTGGGTGATGGTATTGCCCGTATTTATGGCCTAAGCCATGTAAAAAGCGGCGAATTGGTTGAATTCGAAAATGGGGTAAAAGCCATTGCACTTAACCTGGAAGAGGATAATGTGGGTGTGGTATTAATGGGCGACAGCTCCGAAATTCGCGAAGGCGACAAAGCCCGCCGTACCGGCCAGATTGCTTCTATTAAGGTAGGCGAAGGCTTGCTGGGCCGCGTAATTAACACCCTTGGCAACCCGATAGACGGCAAAGGCCCCATAGCCGGCGAATTGTATGAAATGCCACTGGAGCGCAAAGCGCCCGGCGTTATTTACCGGGAACCGGTAAAAGAACCTTTGCAAACTGGTATCAAAGCCATTGACGCCATGATACCCATTGGTCGTGGCCAACGCGAATTGATTATTGGCGACCGCCAAACCGGCAAGACCGCCATTGCCATTGACACCATCATCAATCAAAAAGAGTTTTACGAAGCCGGTCAGCCGGTATTTTGTATATATGTGGCCATTGGCCAAAAGGCCAGCACCATTGCCGGTGTTATGAAAATATTGGAAGATAATGGTGCATTGCCTTTTACGGTTATCGTTTCTGCATCGGCAAGCGATCCCGCGCCTTTGCAGTTCTATGCACCTTTCGCCGGTGCTGCTATTGGTGAATTTTTCCGTGATACCGGCCGTCCCGCCCTTATCATTTATGATGATTTGAGCAAGCAGGCAGTAGCCTACCGCGAGGTATCGCTGTTGCTGCGCCGCCCGCCCGGCCGTGAGGCATATCCCGGCGATGTATTCTATCTGCATAGCCGCCTACTGGAGCGTGCTGCCAAAATAATTGGCAAAGACGAAGTAGCTAAAAACATGAACGACCTGCCTGAATCCATAAGGCATTTGGTAAAAGGTGGCGGATCACTAACCGCCCTTCCTATTATTGAAACGCAGGCCGGCGACGTTTCTGCCTATATTCCTACTAACGTTATCTCCATTACCGATGGTCAGATATTCCTGGAAGGCAACCTGTTTAATGCGGGTATTCGTCCGGCCATTAACGTAGGTATTTCCGTAAGCCGTGTGGGTGGTAATGCGCAAATAAAATCCATGAAGAAAGTAGCTGGTACGCTAAAGCTTGATCAGGCTTTGTACCGCGAACTGGAAGCTTTCTCCAAATTTGGCGGTGACCTTGACGCAGCTACCAAAATGGTAATTGACAAGGGTGCCCGTAACGTGGAAATATTGAAACAGCCTCAGTTTAG
Source organism: Chitinophagaceae bacterium (assembly GCA_024643625.1). GTDB lineage: Bacteria > Bacteroidota > Bacteroidia > Chitinophagales > Chitinophagaceae > Phnomibacter. Next base: position 1,136 of record JAHEMO010000169.1, on the reverse strand, counting down.
CCCCTTCCGCGTAGAAAAGCAGGTAGCCATTATCTACCTCGGCACGCAAGGTTTACTTCGCGAAGTGCCGGTAAGAAACATGAAGGCCTTCGAAGAACATTTTCTGCTGGAAATGGAAAACAAGCTGCCAGGCATTTTGGCCGAATTTAAAAAAGGAGTACTGGCAGACGAATCAATCAACCAAATGGTGGATCTGGTAAAAGGCCTTATTCCTCAGTACAAAAAGTAAACTGGTTTTTAATCCATATGCAAACGGCACCTGAAATAGGTGCCGTTTTTTTTGATTCAGGGTTTTAAAATATTTTCAACTGTCTATCTCGACTCATAATCGAGCTTGACAGTAATGCTGGCGGTTTTGCGCTTGCTGCTGGTATTAAATGCACCACCCCAACTATAGTCTTCATTTGAGTTTTGTGCTACAATCTGAAAAACACCCATGCTAGCATTCTTAAGCCGGCCTACCCGGGCATCGGCATTTTCTGCAATCTTTTTGGCGCGTTGGTAAGCGTCTTTTGTGGCTTCTGCTATCATTTCAATTTTTAGCGCAGCCATTTGGGTATAATAATACTCCGGTTCATTGCTGGTAAATTCAATACCCTGATTGATCAGTTCTGTTACCTGACGGGAAAGGCCTTCAATCTTATCCACTTCGCCCGATTCAATTTGTACCGTTTGCTTTAAGCCATAGCCCGTAAAAACCGAAGATTGACGATTACCGTAATTGTCGAATCCGTAGTCATACATTTTTTCAATCGTTACAGCCGAAAACACAATCTGGCTATCGGCAATGCCCTTGCTTGCCAGATACTGTTTGATTTTTTCTCTGTCTGCATCCAATGCCGCATAAGCATCTTTCAGCACCATACTTTTCCTGGAGAAATTGCCCCGCCATACAATAAGATCTGACACAAAATCCCGTGAACCCAGACCGGTTACAGAAATGCTGTTTGCACCGCGATGACGGTTTTTATACGCATCGGCCAATACAAATGATGTAAGAATTAAAGCAATGGCAATTACAATGGCAGAGACATGGTTCTTCATGTATACTTGGATTTGCATTAAAGATAAAATGCACACCTGAATTACACATGGATAAAGGTTAATAGAATGTTGAAGCTCAAAATCAAACAAAT
>JAHEMO010000168.1 GCA_024643625.1 Chitinophagaceae bacterium | reverse complement strand
TCCTACAAACATTAGCCGGCGAAGATATTACGGAAGATAATCTGGACAGACTGTCCATACTTGCCGCAGCATTGAATAGTGCATTGCAAGATCATCGCAAACAAGTGGTGATGCGTGAAGCCGGTGTAGCTGTGGTGTTGCCCGAAGGTTTTAACACAAACTTACCGCAGCCTGAAACCGCGCCAAAGGCGTTGGAAAACCTGCCTGTGACATCGCCTGTAGTGGCAAAAAATAACAGCGTTGGTTTTGCTGTACCCCGGCCGCCATCCGTGGTTAAGGTAGATGAAAAAGTTACGCCCCGCGAAGAATCGGCTCCCGATAAACTTCCCGAAATAGAAGCAAACCCGGGTGTAGCATTTGAAATCGCTCCGTTGGTTACCGCATCTGTCAAAGCAGTTGAAGAAACAACAAACGCCGCCACCTTGGTTGACGAACAACCCGAACCTGAGCCAATAGCGTACAAGGCAATCCACCAGCATGAAGCAGAACCTGCCCCGGTAGCATACAACGAACCGGAGGATGCAACTGCCGTGGAGCCAATGCATTTTGAACTTGCGCTTAGCGAAGAGATGCTTGCAGAAATTTCCGCCGATGAGGGCAACCCAGCGAGGGATGAGGAAATAATGACCGAGGAAGAAGAACCGGATACCAACCCGGAGCCTTTGCCATGGGAAGCTCCCATTACTGCTCCGGCGCCGGGACACCAGCCTTATTTGCCTGCATCAATGCGGATTGCAGCTATTGATGACATTTTGGTTTTACCTAGCAGACCTGCAGCACCCGCAGCAGCAAAGCCTGCAGAACAAGATGGCCGCGAGTTAAACGAAAGACTACAAACAAGACAGCGGGAATTAGCCGAAGTATTGCAGGAGCCCAAACTGGTTGACCTGAAAAAAGGCATTTCTATAAACGACCGCTATCAGTACGTGCAAAATCTATTCAGGGGCGAAGAGGATATGTTTGACCGCAGTATTAAAACCCTCAACACCTTCAATATTTTACCCGAGGCCCAGTATTGGATGCAACGCGAATTGGTGGTAAAACTGGGCTGGAACGATGAAGACGAACTGGTGCAACAGTTTTATGGCCTCGTCAGCAGGCGGTTTCGCTGAATATAATCCATGAGCATGGCGGTAGCACCCGCATTATCCTGAACGAATTTTTTTGCAGCAACTGCGGCAGCCTTCCAGGTATCGTCAGCTACGGATGCATGATGGATCCAATCATTAATTTGTGGCGCATGTTGTAACTGCACGCCTCCCCCGGCTTCCATCAGCTGACCTACTTCCCGGTATTTCTGATGACGAGGCCCAAACAAAACCGGAATGCCGTAGGTGGCCGGCTCCAATACATTATGTACACCGGTTTTAGAAAACCCGCCTCCAACATAGGCTAGTTGGCCATATTTGTACAGCCTGCTGAGAAGACCTACATTATCCATTATAAGTATCCGGGCATCGGTAGTTGTATCGCCAGCCAGCCATTGGCTATACATTATGCTTGCGGGAAATATTTCCCGGGCTGCGGCAACTTTTTCCTTTCCCACCTCATGCGGCGCAAGTATTAATTTCATCCCTGCGACACCTGCCATAGCCTCGGCCAGGAGCCTGTGGTCTTCGGGCCATGTACTGCCGGCCACCAGGGCTTTGGCACCCGAAAGCCATGCATCAATGCCGGGAACGGGTTGCCAGTTGGCCGCAATGGATTGAACGCGATCAAAACGCGTATCGCCGGATATCGACAAAATATCTACATTCAATCCTATGGTTTTCAATAAATTACAAGAGATATCATCCTGCACAAAAATATGTGTAAAATAGCCGAGCATCTGCCGATGTAGTGCGCCCCAAGGCCTGAAGAATGGCTGACCTTCCCGAAAAATTGCCGACACCAACAAAATTGGTATATCGCCTTTTGATATGATTTTCAAGGTGTTATACCAAAAATCATATTTGGCCCAAAGCACAAGGTCAGGATTAAGTAGTGTTATAAAATCCGATAGGGTCGAATCATTATCAAATGGAAGGTAGCCGCAGGCATCGGCCAACTTCTTTTTACGAACCACTTCATAGCCCGAAGGTGAAAAAAAGCTAACAGCAATCACCATGTCCGGGTATGCTTTTCGCAATGCTTCAGCCAGAGGCCATACCTGCTCAAACTCGCCCAGGCTGCTGGCGTGCAGCCAAACAAGCGGACGAATTGAGCGGTTTGGCACCCTCGCTAATTCCTGCTGCCAATGCAGCATAAGATTTCGCCGACCCTCAACCCACTTTCGGGTTTTGTCGGAAAAGAGGCTGCCAATTTTTGCCCCAAGGCCAAATGCCCCTAAAAAAAATTCGTATACCAGTTTGCCAGCATGCATAAGCGTTTGCAAATAAAAGCTAATCGCGGCAGCAGCGGGATGCTTTGCCCCGCCGTTGCCTCGCACAGCCCCATCAGGTTAAGGGCAATTGCCTTAGGTTTGCGCCCCAATTCAGGAGGCATATGGAACCAATCCAAATGGTAGATCTTAAGCGGCAATACCACCGCATTAAGCAGGAAGTAGATAAGGCGGTGCTGGATGTGCTTGAATCTTCCGCATTTATTAATGGTAAGCCGGTACAGGATTTTGCCGAACAGCTGGCCGCTTACAACGAGGTGAAGCATGTAATTCCCTGCGCCAATGGCACTGATGCTTTGCAAATAGCCATGATGGCGTTGGGTTTGCAGCCGGGCGATGAAGTCATCACCCCATCTTTTACTTATATAGCCACCACAGAAGTGGTAGCCCTTCTGGGTTTAAAGCCCGTTTTTGTAGATGTGGATGCGCAGCATTTTTGCATGTGCCCCAAAAAACTGGAGGCTGCCATTACCCCTCGCACAAAAGCTATTGTACCCGTGCACCTGTACGGCCATGCAGCGCCCATGGAGCAAATTCTGCAGATAGCTGAAAAGCATAACCTTTTTGTAATTGAAGACAATGCGCAGGGTATTGGCGGCCAATATCTATTCAATAACGGAACTGTGAAGAAAACCGGCAGCATGGGCCATGTGGGCTGTACTTCATTTTTTCCCAGCAAAAACCTGGGATGCTATGGCGATGGTGGTGCCATGATGACCAATGATGATGCACTGGCAGAAAAACTACGCATGGTGGCTAACCATGGCCAAAAGGTTCGCTACTACCACGAAATGGTGGGTTGCAATAGTCGCCTCGATACACTGCAGGCTGCCATCCTGAAAATAAAATTGCGCGAACTGGATGAATATATCAATCGCCGCCGCGCAGCCGCCGACTACTACGACAATGGATTTGCCGGCCATGATAAAATTACCACACCATTCCGTGCTGGTTTCAGCCGGCATGTGTTTCATCAATACACCCTAAAACTGGAAGGCGTGGATAGAGATGCGCTAGTGGCTTATCTCGCTGATAAGAAAATACCGTCGATGATTTACTATCCTGTTCCGGCCCATAGGCAAAATATGTTTGCTCATTTGGGAGGTACTCTGTTCGATTTGCCCACTACGGATTGGCTGACCGAAAGAGTCGTGAGCCTACCCATCCATACCGAATTGGATGCAGATCAACAAGACTTTATTATTGAACAGGTTTTGGCTTTTGTAAATAGCTAGAACCTAATTGCACTTACACTTTACTCACAAATCAAATAAGCATCCCAAACAAGTATGAAAATAGCTGTTGTTGGTACGGGTTACGTAGGATTGGTAACCGGTACTTGTTTTGCAGAAACCGGTAACGTGGTTACCTGCGTAGATATTGACCAAAAGAAAATTGAAAAGCTTCAGGGCGGTACCATAACCATTTATGAGCCTGGTCTTGAAAGATTGTTTCACCGGAATATTAAAGAAGATCGCCTGTTCTTTACCACCAACCTTGCAGAAGGTGTAGAAGGTGCAGAAATTGTATTTCTGGCCCTGCCAACGCCACCGGGTGAAGATGGCAGCGCCGACCTAAAATATGTGTTGGGCGTAGCCAACGATATGGGAAAGATAATGCAGAAGGGCGGCTATAAAATTCTCGTAGATAAAAGCACGGTTCCCGTGGGTACTGCCGAAAAAGTAATTGCTGCCGTAATTGCAGGAAGTAATGGTACACTCACTCCCGGAGAAGATTTTGATGTAGTCAGCAACCCGGAATTTTTACGCGAAGGCGTGGCCGTGGATGACTTTATGAAACCCGATCGTGTGGTTATAGGCACCGATAGCCCCAAGGCCCGCGACCTGATGAACGAACTGTATCAGCCTTTTGTAAGGCAGGGTAACCCCATCTTGTTTATGGATGAGCGCAGCGCCGAGCTAACCAAGTATGCAGCCAATTCATTTCTGGCTACCAAAATCACATTTATGAACGAGATAGCCCGCTTGTGCGAGTTGTTGGGTGCTGATGTAGATATGGTGCGCAAAGGCGTTGGCAGTGACGATCGCATTGGCCGTCGTTTCCTGTTTCCAGGCATAGGGTATGGTGGCAGTTGCTTTCCAAAAGATGTACAGGCCTTAGCTAAATCTGCTGCAGAAGTTGATTATGATTTCAGGATATTGAATGCGGTGATGGATGTAAATGAGTCGCAGAAAACTTACCTCATTCCTTTTATCCAACGCTATTTTGGCGGCAACCTGCAAGGCAAACATTTTGCTTTATGGGGATTGGCCTTCAAGCCTAATACCGATGATATTCGTGAAGCACCTGCCTTGTATTTGATCGAAGAACTACTGGCAGCCGGTGCTACCGTTTCAGCTTTCGATCCGGAAGCGATGAATAATGTGCGTCAATTACTAGGTGATAAAATTCAATTTGCCGACTCACAATATGATGCTTTGGCTAAGGCAGATGCCCTGATAATTGCAACGGAGTGGAGCGAATTCCGTACACCCGATTTTGATAAGATGAATACCCTGCTCAATAACAAGGTAATTTTTGACGGCCGCAATCTCTACGATATTGATCATCTGGAAGACCTTGGTTACTATTACCAAAGCATTGGCCGTCGTACGGCAAATAAAAAATAAACAGCAACATGGCTACAACCCCTAAAAGAGTATTGGTAACCGGCGCCGCCGGATTCTTAGGATCTCATTTGTGCGACCGCTTTATTGCCGAGGGCTATAATGTTATTGGCATGGACAACCTGATAACCGGAGACCTGCGCAATATTGAGCACTTGTTTAAGCTCCCCAATTTTGAATTCTATCATCATGATGTTACCAAGTTCATCCATATTCCCGGTGAGCTGGACTATATCCTGCATTTCGCTTCTCCGGCCAGTCCTATCGACTACCTGAAAATTCCCATTCAAACCCTTAAAGTGGGAGCCATGGGAACGCACAACTGCCTCGGCCTGGCCAAAGCCAAAAAAGCCCGCATATTGGTAGCTTCTACCAGTGAAGTATATGGTGATCCCTTGGTGCATCCACAAACGGAAGATTATTGGGGCAATGTAAATCCTGTAGGCCCGCGCGGTGTGTACGATGAGGCAAAGCGCTATCTCGAATCCATCACTATGGCTTACCATACTTTCCACGGTGTGGAGACGAGGATTATTCGCATTTTCAATACCTATGGTCCGCGTATGCGACTTAATGATGGCCGTGCATTACCGGCATTCATTGGGCAGGCCTTACGCGGCGAAGACCTCACCGTTTTTGGCGATGGTAGCCAAACCCGCAGTTTCTGCTATGTAAGCGATTTGATAGAAGGCATCTACCGTTTGCTAATGAGCGATTATGTTAGCCCGGTAAACATTGGCAATCCCGACGAAATATCGTTGAAGGAATTTGCCGAAGAAGTGATAAAACTAACCGGCACCAATCAGAAGATTGTTTATAAGGAATTACCCGTAGATGATCCCAAGCAGCGCAAGCCGGATATTACCCGCGCCAGAACTATTTTGGGTTGGGAACCAAAAGTGTCACGTTCCGAAGGGTTGAAAATTACTTACGATTATTTTAAAACTCTTCCCGAAGCAGAATGGCGTAAGCAACCCAAAGAATTTACCAGCCAGAAATAATAGTAGCGTTCACGAAAAAAATAGCAGGCATAAGCATTCAGCATGGCCTGCTATTTTTTATTACTCAACCATTGTGTAAAGCAAAAAGCACCCTATGAAGATTGCGGTAACAGGCGCCAACGGTCAGTTAGGTAATTGCCTCCAACAATTGGCAAAAGCATATCCCCATCACTCATTTTTGTTTTTTAGCAGTGAGGATTTAAATATTACCGACGCAGTGGCTGTGCAGCAAAAATTGCAAACGGAAAAACCTAATGCACTAATAAATGCTGCCGCTTATACGGCTGTAGATAAAGCCGAAACAGAACCTGAAAAAGCATACGCGGTCAATGCTGAGGGCACAGGCAATCTTGCCGCAGCTTGCGCAGTGCAACAAATAAGGTTTTTGCATGTAAGCACCGACTACGTTTTTGATGGTAATGCTACGCAGCCATACTGCGAAACTGACGCTGTGAACCCACAAGGTATATATGGCAAAAGCAAACTGGCAGGCGAGAAAAAAGCCATGCAGGCCAATCCTGAAACTATAATTGTGCGCACCTCATGGGTGTATAGCGAGCATGGAAACAACTTTGTTAAAACCATGCTGCGCCTGATGAAAACAAAGCCATCGCTTGGCGTGGTAAACGACCAAACCGGTTGCCCCACCTATGCGCCTGATCTTGCTGAAATGCTGATACAACTTGCTGGTAAACCCGATGTACAAGCAGGTATTTATCATTACGCCAATGCAGGTGCCATTACCTGGTACAATTTTGCGGTCGCTATTCGTGCATTTGCCGGTTTGCACACCGACATAAAACCCATTACCACCGCCGAATTTCCTACACCGGCTAAACGGCCTTCATGGAGCGTACTCGATTGCAGTAAGCTTTTGGCCGTTGCTGGCATTGCCCAAAAACCATGGGAGCAAAGGCTGCAGCAATGCGTCAGTATTTTGCTGGAACAGAAACAACAATAGTGCTGTCTGTCCACCGCAGGTGAAGTACATCCGGCAGCGTTGCATGTTGTGTAATTTCGGTATCCGTTTTTAACGGTATCGCATGTTCGATGATTTGCGTTGAGGCAATAACAAGCGTATCAAATTTTATTTGTGGCGCCAGCCATTGTACCGCATCGGCAAAGCCTAGCCTAAACATATAGCCGCCTTTATAATGCTGAGGAAGTCCTTCGGCTATGAGTTGACTGTACTGTCCGGCATGGGGCTGTATTGCTTGTATAGTAGCGCGATTCCATTGCGACGCAAGATGATACACCCTGGAAGATTGGTTATAGGCAAGCAAAGCACCTGTTACATACAACAGCAACACAATGGTCTTGATTCGGCTGCTTTGCGTCACTAAAACAAACCCAGCAACCAGGCATAGAAAAACTGCGGGCAGGTATAAAAATCGCTCCGATTCAGATGTATGTGTATTTACAGCAAGCATGGCCACCGGTAATAAGGCTATTAAAAAAGCACCGATTAACCAAACGATTACGGGGCTTGCCAGAATGGATTTTCTATTGCGCCAA
>JAHEMO010000167.1 GCA_024643625.1 Chitinophagaceae bacterium | reverse complement strand
TGATTTTTGCCAGATCTGAATGATAGGTATTAACAGCAGGGCCCACATTTGGCGCAATACCTGACCCAGCCCAAATACAATATACAAGCCCGACTGCCGGCGCAGGGCTATAGTATCAGTCGCCTGCGCTTTCATAATGGGGGTTTGTGGCAGGTATGCTACTGGTTTTGGGCAGGCGCAGGGCAATCCAGTCTTTTAGCGCGGCCGCGTCCTTTCTGCTTAGGCCGCTGATAACAGCATCGGCATCGCCGGCGGTAAATAATTGCAATCCGGAAATACCAAAGAGACGTTCCAGCGGGCCTGTTTTTACAATCGTGTGCTGAATTTTATTCAGCGGTACGATTTGAATCTTTTCAAACAGCCATCCTTTTTTAATGACCACATCGTGTTGGCGAAGGGCATACCCTTTATTGGCAAAGGCCTTTTGCGCCAACCAAAGCAGTGCCGACCAAAAAATAAAAACGGTACCCAATAACACCGCGGGCCGCCAAAATGGATGCCAATGCAGCACCAGCGTGATGAGTGCCAATACCCCACCCAATAACAGCACTATAAAAAGGCTTCTTTCCAGCAGCATTACCCGCAGATAAGCTGGCGCTGGGGGTTGTAAGTCAAGCTGCCGGTAGGTTGGCAAAGTATGTAGGTCTACCTGAGGATTATGCATCGCAGGGGAAAATACGTACTCCGGGGGCACTGCTAAAATTCAATTCCCAATTCTTTTACTTCATTGGCGCGCTTCACGGTAATCCGGGTTTTATCGCCCTTATTGAATCGGCTGAGCGCTTCCATATAAGTGTCCATGCCGGTAATAAGGTAGTCGCCTAATTGCAATATGATATCACCGGTTTGCATACCTGCCTTTTGGCCGGGTCTGTTATCAATAACACCATCGGCTTTTACGCCGGTGCCGCTAAAAGTGTAGTCAGGCATTATACCCAGCGATACTTTAAATCTGGCCGTACCCATGCTTTGTTCACGGGTTTTGGCAAATGCGAGCTTGCCATTGGTGGCGCTATTGTCTATTATCTGCTGCAGCAAACCCACTATGGTGGCCATGCCCTCGTAGTTCAGCAGGTTGGCATCGTCGCTGGGCTTGTGATAATCTGTATGCAGACCGGTAAAAAAGAACAGCACCGGAATGTCCTTGCGGTAAAATGAAGTATGATCGCTGGGGCCGGTGCCGCTGCTGTCTATTTTATAGGTAATCCCGCTTTGTGCAGCTGTTGGTATCAGGCTACCCCATGCCGGCGATGTGCCCAATCCGCCAATGGTAAGGGTTGGGCTGGTTTTGTCGAGGCGCCCCACCATATCCATATTCATCATGTAATTGATGTTTTTGGCCTCAGCCGGCAGATGTTCGGCAAGGTATTTACTGCCAAAAAGCCCAAGTTCCTCGCCGCTAAAATGGGTGAACAGATAGTTGTAACTCTTACTGCCTTTTTGCTTCAACAGCCGCGCCAATTCCAGAAGCGCCGATGTGCCACTGGCATTATCATCGGCACCATTGTGTATGGCAGGCGCGCCTGTATGCCGGCTGTTTTCGTCTTCACCATACCCCAGATGGTCCAGATGTGCACCCAGCACCAGGGTCATGGGAGCGCCATTATCCAGCCAGGCCACCACGTTGTGCCCCGTTCGGGTTTTTGGGGCAAAAGCCACATTGCCTTCTAAATAGGGCGCTGCTTCCATATTTATTCCGGCTTTGCGGCAGCCGGCAGGCGTCACCACCCAAACCGGTATGGCCAGTTGGGGTGCCCTGTCTTTAGGGTTGTAGGCAAATGCCATATCGCCACTGGTTTGGTACAGCACGACAGCAGTAGCTCCTTTTTGCGCAGCTGCTTCTGCGGTGCTGCGTAGCCATCCATCCCATAAAAAATGTGGGTTGTTTGTGTTGGCCGCTACCGTATCGGTTATGTTTATCCACCAGGGGCTGTTATGTTCCAAAATAGCCACCGCCGTGGTGGCACTCACCTTTTTTTCGGCACTGAAAGCGGGGGTAAAAAAATCTTCACCCCATTGCAGGGGTTTATCAGAAATTTTTAAATAGGATTTATCTGCTGGCAATTTGCCCTCATCAATGCTAAAGGGTTGAATGTAATTGCCTAGCGAAGTAGCGGCCGGAATTTGCATTTGCCGGTATACGCCCACCAGATAATCTACTGCTTTTGCCTCTCCGGGCGTACCGGTGCGCCTGCCTTCCAGCGAATCGCTGGCCAGGATGCTTGCATGGGTTTGTAGCCTTTGAATGAGGGTTTGGCGAGCCTGTGCCTCGGCCTTTATGGCCTTGCGGCTTTTCTTTTTTTCCTTTTGCGCCAGCGTGGGTTGCGGCACAGCAAGCATGAGCATGAGAATGGCACTAAGGAAGCTATATAATCCGCGAAAGCGATAACAGTTATGCATGATGGGGTAAAAGTTTTAGTGCCTTGGCACCTTTATTGTCGGCAATTTTGAGGTGTAAAAATAGAAACGACAGCCCGTAGGCTGTTATTTTTCTGCAAAGCATGGTTTAGGGCTTTAAAAATCACAACATGTCGGCCATAAAAAAAATAATTATTGATAACGATGAACTGGCTCGTGAGTTTTTGGAGGATGCCTGTGTATTGGGCATTCAAACCGCCATGGAAGCACATCGTTTTATCTGGGCCATTAACCGCGGTTTCCGACTCGATTTACGATATCAGCCTGATGTAGAAATTGTTTTACCAAAGCGGGCCAAGAACTTTTTGTTTCCCTATTACCTGTATCAGGATACCATAAGCGATATGCTGCACCTGGTGTATGTAAATAAGCACGATGGTGAATACCTGCTGCCGGAACTTAAGCATTTCGATTTTTTGTGGGTGCTAAAAAGTGAAACCGAGAAAAGGGAGCAACTCCAAAATATTATTGCCAGCCTTCGCACCATGGATCAGGTACAAATGGTGGCCGAACTTGCCGGCGATAAAATAAAACACAAACAAAATCTGGTAGTGTAGCCACAACCTTGTGCAGGTATACCTGTTTATCTAATCAAATGCTTTACCATGTGGATCGAAGAAAACAATAAGCTGCATCGCCAATTCAGCTTTCGCAATTTTAGTGAGGCTTTTGCCTTTATGACCCGCGTAGCCATTGAAGCTGAGCGCATCAACCATCATCCGCTTTGGAGCAACGTATATAATAAGGTTGATATTTGGCTGAGCACGCACGATGCCGGCGATATTGTTACTGAAAAGGACCACACCCTGGCCCATGCTATCGACGAATTATTATAAAACCATAGCAAATCAATCGCAAGTCCTAAGTTCGCTGTACTCAATTAAGGGTTATTCATTTTCCATGGGCATATAAGGCAGGTAATAAACTGATGGCTTTATCCATCCTGCTTTTGTTTTGCGGTTATGCCATGCCCATCCAGGGGCTTGGGCAAAAGGGAAGCGGTGTTTTATTTATCAAAAAAAACGACCGTACCATTAAAACGTATTTTCCTGGTCAGGATATATTGGTATACAACACCGGCGGTGGCCCTGTTTCGGGCAATATTGAAAGGATAACCCATGATAGCCTGTATCTGATGTATTACCAGTCGGGCATGGTGCCCACATTTGCCGGCACAAGAGTGCTGGACACAATGGGCAAGTATCCCATACACATAGCCATAAATGAAATTGGTGCTATTCCTGCCATTCGAAAGCGCCGCAATGTGTTCACCAGCGGTACCACATACATGATAGCCGGTGGCGCTTACCTTGCTGTTAATGCTATAAATACGGTCCGCGAAAAGCAACCCTATTTTGGCAGCGATAATATTCCGCGCATATTGGCCGGCCTTGCCGGTGTGGCTTTTGGCTACCTGATAGAAAAATTGCGTAAGGATAAATTTATAATTGGTACTACCTATACCCTTACCGCAACGGATTAGCCATAGCGGCAACCTGCTGCAGCGCAGGCCCTGCATGCTATATTCGCAGCAATTCTGCAGCAGGGCACATGAAAAAATTCTGGAAGCTTTTTAAGAAAATTACCCTGTGGCTTTTTATTGCCCAGTTGGTTTACATCTTACTCATTTGGGTTGTAAATCCACCCATTACGCTTACGCAATTGGGTAGCCTGCTATCGGGCAATGGCCTGCAACGGGATTATGTGTCGCTCTCTGCCATAAATCCCAATATGCGGCTGGCCGTTATTGCCAGCGAAGACCAGCGATTTCCTACACATAATGGGTTCGATTGGGAGCAGATAGAAAAAGCCATTGATTATAATGAACAACACGAAACAAAAATGCGCGGCGGCAGCACCATTAGCCAGCAGGTAGCCAAGAATGTTTTTTTATGGCAGGGCCGCAGTTATGTGCGCAAGGGCCTGGAAGTATACTTCACTTTTATGATAGAACTTTTGTATAGCAAGCGCCGCATACTGGAACTATACCTAAACGTTATTGAAACCGGTAAAGGCGTTTTTGGTGTAGAGACGGCATCACAGGCATTTTTCAGCAAACCTGCATCAAAACTATCAGCTCGCGAAGCCGCTATGATTGCCGCTTGCCTGCCCAACCCCAAGCGTTTTACGGTGAAGCCGGTAAGCAAAAGGGTAGCCTCCAGAACACCATGGGTAATGCGCCAAATGCGTTTTATGACAGGCGCAGAAGGACTTGATGTATTGTTGCGGTAGGAATTTTTGGTTGTGCAGCCATGGCGTTTAGTGAAACAGCAGGGTATGAAAAGGAAATCAATTTTGGATTTATCGATACAGTACGCAAAACGCCATTGGTATTTTGCTTTATGCTTTAGCCTTATGTCATGCGCGGGTTCATCTGCCTATCAGCCCAACAAAAAATATGCGCCGCAGGATTTGCAGCGCGACTTTGATATGGTTTGGGAAACCTACCAGCAGGTACATCCTTCATACGATTGGTTTGCGCCACGCGATTCCGTTAATCAGCGCTTTGCCAACGTGCGTGCCACGCTTACTGATAGCCTTACCGAGCCCCAATTCCGGCTGCGACTATCCTATGCCGTTAGTGGCATCAATTGCGGGCATACCAGTGTTCGCAGCAGCAAGGCATATACACGTTATATTAGAGATTATCGCGGCACAATGTTTCCGCTCGATTTGCAGGTATTACCCGGCGATTCACTCGTAGTAGTCAACAACAAATTGCGCGATAGTGGCATGTTGAAAAGAGGCGATGTGGTACTATCCATCAATACGGTACCGGCTGCAAAATTTATTAGCCAGATGCGGCAGTACATCAGCAGCGATGGTTACAACACCACTTTTAAAGATGATATTATATCCCGTGGTTTTGCCAGCAGATTCCAATGGTTGTATGGCTTGCAGTCGCAATACAAGATCAGCTATCTGGATAGTACGGGCGCTGTGCAGCACGCAACTTTAAAAAACTTTACACCTAAAAAAGATACTGCAGCAGGGCAGAAGCCAACCACAAGACCCGCAGCACCTGCTACCGCCCGGCAGCAAAAACCTAAAGACTGGCTACTAGTGTATGATAGTACCAAAACGATTGCTTTTATACAACTGAAAAGCTTTAGTGGTGTTGGCCTGCGCCGATTTTTTAAGCGCTCATTTAAGGATATCAAAAAGCAAAAGGTTGAGCAACTGATAATAGATGTAAGCGAAAATGGCGGAGGTGAAATAAGCAACTATGTGGCGCTATCAAGATACATGGTTGAAGAGCCTTTCCGCATCGCAGATTCGGTGTCGGCGGTCAGTTTTAAATTTCCCTATAAAAAGCAAGTGCAGGCTTGGGCATTTTATAATTTGTTTGGTTGGATGATTGCTTCGCGACAGTCCGATGGGCGCCTGCATATGCGTGTAAATGAGGGTACCGTTTATAAACCCAGAAAGAAGCATCATTACAATGGCAATTTGTATGTGCTTACCGGAGGATTTAGTTTTTCGGCTACTACCTTGTTTTTAAACAGCATGCGCAACCGGCATCATTTTGTACAAATTGGCGAAGAAACCGGCGGCGGTATTCGTGGTAATAGTGCGGTGATGGTACCGAATCTTCGGCTGCCCAATACCGGTGTTTCTGTTCGGCTTCCCCTGTTTAGATTGGTAACCGACCATACCTTGCCGCATAACGGTCGAGGTGGTTTTCCGCAAGTGTACGCACCGGCTACCAGCCATTCTGTTCGCTACCGGTATTCACCTGCCATTAGCGCAGCCAGGCGATTGATAAAAGAATCATCCAACACAACAACAAACCAATAAAACTATGCCTGCAAATACCACTCCGCTGCATTGGCATAAGATTGCCGAAAGCTTGCTGGAAATAGAGCGGGTAAAAGGAAATCCATGGCAGGTTCGCATAGCCGGCCGCGATATTTGTGTGGTGGTGCACAATGGCAAAGCATTTGGCTGTGCCGCACGTTGCCCGCATGCCGGCGGTAATATGGCACAGGGTAGGGTGAACGACCTCGGGCAGATTGCTTGTCCCCTGCATCAATACCGTTTCGACCTGCGCACTGGCTGCAATATTTCCGGCGAAGGATATTTTCTGAAATGCTATCCGGTGGAAGAAAATGACGATGGCGTTTTTGTAGGATTATAGTTTCATGAAACGAAGCCTGCAACAGGCAGTGCAATCTGATTATGTTTGCAGCCAAGCGGAGGAAATTGAACAGTGCCTGATATCATTAAAGTTTTACCCGACCACATAGCTAACCAAATAGCCGCCGGCGAAGTCATTCAGCGGCCGGCAAGCGCTGTAAAAGAGCTGTTGGAAAATGCCGTGGATGCCGGTGCCGACGAAATAAAATTGCTGGTAAACGATGCCGGCAAAAGCCTTGTGCAGGTAATTGACAACGGCAAGGGCATGAGCGTAACCGATGCCCGCATGGCTTTTGAGCGGCATGCTACCAGTAAAATATCCACCATCGACGATCTTTTTAACCTGCGCAGCATGGGTTTTCGCGGCGAAGCGCTTGCCAGTATTGCTGCCGTAGCGCAGGTGGAACTGAAAACCCGACGTGCCGATGATGATTTGGGCACCCATATTATTATTGAGAACAGTCGTGTGGTGGAGCAAGCACCTATTACGCTACCGGTGGGGACAAGCGTGGCCATGAAAAATGTTTTTTTTAATGTGCCGGCACGCCGTCATTTTTTAAAAAGTAATACCACAGAGCTGCGCAATATCATTGACGAGTTTACCCGTGTGGCGCTTGCCTTTCCCGCTGTACGTTTTGTGGCCGGGCATAACGGGCAGCAATTATTTTTTCTGGAAAAGGGTTCGCTAAAGCAACGGATAATTCAACTTTTGGGCAATAGCTACCAAACCAAATTGGTAGCCGTGCATGAAGAGACCGATTACCTCACCATCAGCGGTTTTGTAGGCAAGCCCGATATGGCGCGCAAAACCCGCGGCGATCAGTATTTTTTTGTAAACAACCGTTTTATTAAAAGTGCTTACCTGCATCATGCAGTAGCCGGTGCTTTTGAAGATTTAATCGCCAAAGACAGTCATCCGTCTTATGTTTTAAAAATTGATTTGGACCCTGCAGAAGTAGATATCAATGTGCATCCTACCAAGCAGGAAATAAAATTTACCGACGAAAAAATTGTATACGCTT
>JAHEMO010000166.1:5270-7613 GCA_024643625.1 Chitinophagaceae bacterium | reverse complement strand
GGCGGACGCTGCTGATCGTGCGCCTGCAAAAAGGCTTCGGCATCAAATCCGGGATGCATACACAATTCTTGCAGCAATGCGGCAGGTATTGCCATGCTAAATGTTCTTTATTTCCGCGATCAAATCTTGCAACACTTTTTTAGCGTCACCAAATAACATAGAAGTTTTAGGTTGGTAAAAAAGAAGGTTATCGATACCGGCGTATCCGGGTTTCATGCTTCGCTTGTTTACAATTACCATTCTTGCCTTATCAACCTCCAGTATGGGCATGCCATAAATGGGGCTTTCGGTATCAGTTTTTGCTGCTGGGTTTACTACATCGTTGGCGCCCAATACCAATACTACATCGGTGTGCGGCATTTCGGCATTGGCGTCATCCATTTCAATTAGTTTGTCATAGGCTACATCGCTCTCAGCCAGAAGTACGTTCATATGTCCTGGCATACGGCCGGCTACGGGATGGATTGCATACTTTACGTCAACTCCTCTTTGAACCAATAGCTTTTCCAAATCGTTGCAAGCATGTTGCGCCTGTGCTACGGCAAGGCCATAGCCGGGAACGATATACACTTTTGATGCATAAGCCAATACCATACTTGCATCGCTAAGTTGTACTTGTTTTACGCTTCCTGCCGTTGTGGTTGCGGCATGATCATGTTTATGCCCCCCAAAGGAGCCTATAAGTACATTCATCAGGCTGCGATTCATGGCACGACACATTAGAATGGTAAGCAGGGTACCTGCCGCACCCACCAAAATTCCTCCGGTAAGCATGGCTTTATTGTTATACAGAAAACCTGCGCAGGCTGCGGCAACGCCGGTAAAGGAATTGAGTAACGAAATAACAACAGGCATATCAGCACCACCAATTGGCATTACAAATAGAATTCCGTACAAAAGCGCCAACGGAATAAGCAGGTAAAACATCGTGACCATATTGCCACTCAAATAGCCTTCGGCTGTAGGCATGGAGGCAACAATAAAGGCAGCAAAGGCCAGTACGAAAAGAAGCAACAGCAAATTGAACCAGGTTTGGCCACGAAAAGAAAGGTCTTTTACCCTTCCGTTTAACTTGGCCCATGCCACTACTGAACCTGCAAAAGAAACCCCACCGATAACAAGGCCAGCCACCATAACGAGCATCATACCTGGCGCCAGATCGAAAAGTGGGTCGTAAATGCGCTCAGTGCCATTTATGCTAAGGCTAACACTGTGCGAAACCATGTGGTGCATTTCGGCGGCTGAAATGATAAGAGCACAGGCCCCTCCCATTCCATTAAAGAGGCTCACCATTTCAGGCATTGCGGTCATCTTTACCTTTTTAGCCATTAGCCAGCCCGCGCCGCTTCCTAGGGCAAGTCCGCCAAAAATCCAACCAAGGTTGCCAAGTTGCAGGGTTTCCTCATCGCTGTATAAGAAAATGGTACCTACAATGGCAAGCGCCATGCCAAAACCGGCGAGTTGATTACCTCGCCGAGCCTTTTCCGGACTGCTTAACATCTTTAGGCCCAGAATAAAAGAAACTGAGGCAATAATGTACAGTAGCGTCAACAGAGAGAATTCCATAAGCAATTGAATACCGGCTAAATATCGGAGTATGTAGCTAAAAACTGACAGGTGCATTAAACAAAATGAAGGCGGGTACCAAAGAAAAACATAATCGCAGGCCGCAGTGCACCAAGTTGTATTATAGCGTTAAATATGATGCAGCGTAAACCCTTTTTAATCGCTCTTCGTTTATATCAACGGCAGTCTATCACATGAGCAAATTTAATTTCATAGAAACAGGGCCCACCGTTAGCAAATTTCAGGTGAGCATTGAATTCGAAATGGATGAAGAATTCATGACATTAGTGCCATCTCACAGGACGTATATTAATTATCTGATTAATAAGCATGTAATAGATACCTATGCAGTAAGTCTTGAGTCTCAAATTGCCTGGATTATTATCAACGCGCAAAACCGGGAAGAAGTGATCAAAATATTGGACGCTTCGCCCCTGCGTCGCTATTGGCATTACACTATTCACGAAATTTTTGTGATTGACGGACAAGGCTATCGGCTTCCATCTGTTCAGCCCAACTGAAACAATTTCGTTAAAGGCTAAAAAAAATTTGGATGCAAAGGCTTGCCGCCTATTTTTGCACTCCCAATCAAAACAAAGGGAGCATAGCTCAGCTGGTTTAGAGCATCCCGACTGAAAGTCGGGAGGGTCCAAAATCGAACTGAGTATTGAAATTTTTAGGGAGCATAGCTCAGCTGGTTTAGAGCATCTGCCTTACAAGCAGAGGGTCCGCGGTTCGAACCCGTGTGCTCCCACAAAAAAACAAAAGGTCGCCAAT
>JAHEMO010000166.1:0-5170 GCA_024643625.1 Chitinophagaceae bacterium | reverse complement strand
TGACGAATCACAAAGGGTTTACAGCCCGCGCGAAAGATTGGCAACTTGTGCACAAAGAACCATACGACACCAAAGCTTTGGCGTACCAGCGGGAGTTAACAATAAAGCGTTGGAAAAGCCGAAAAAAAATTGAAGCCTTGATAGGCAAATGAAGCAGATGGTTTAGCGCATCCCGGCCTACGGTCGGGAGGGTCCGCGGTTCGAACCCGTGTGCTCCCACAAAAAAACAAAAGGTCGCCAATTGGTGGCCTTTTTTGCTTATGTGCCATACCTATGTTCTTTATTCGCTATCGCTCGATGTTTACTACGCTGACTACATTTTCTGCAACTAGCAAAACCAGGCCATAACTTTTGCGTTCCACCTATTTTTGTTTCATGCTTGGGAATATTTCTTCATGGCCTTGGTACAAAAAGTTTGATGTAGGGCTATTGCGAAAAATCAACATGGACTGGAGCAATTCATTTTTGGATGCCGTTATTCCATGGCTACGGGAGTCCCTTATCTGGATTCCGCTTTACCTCTTTGTAGTGGTATTTGCCATAGCCAATTTGGGGAAAAGCGCAGTGTATTGGATCATGGGGCTCGCCATGACAGTTGCCTTATCTGATCAAATCAGCAGCAGCCTTATTAAAAAACTGGTAGCGAGGGTAAGGCCATGTCGCGATCCTGAAGTTTTACCGCTCATTAATCTGCGATTAGACAATTGTTCAGGTGCATTCAGTTTCACTTCCTCGCATGCTGCCAATCATTTCGCGGTAGCCACTTTTATAATGGTGACCCTTTACCCACTAGTGGGCAAGAAATTGTATTGGATATTCCTTTGGGCGGGTCTCATCTCCTATGCGCAGATGTATGTTGGTGTGCACTATCCGCTTGATGTTGCCGGCGGTGCCGCTATCGGTCTTATTTGTGGAGGACTGTGTGCTTATCTTTTTAATAAAATGGTGGGCTTACCGGCACAACCCGAAAGCACAATATCCCGATAAAATAAAATCGACTCTCTTTCTCAGGTTCTAAAGTCTATCAGCGAGAAAAGAAAATAGCTACCCAATTGAGGCAGCTATCTTTTGCATGATATAAGCTATAATAAATTCTTACAAATCGGTAATTGGTGCATATTTAGGCACCAAAGATTTCATAATTATCCAGGCCAGCACATAGGCAATACCACAGAAGGCAAACATGATGGTGTAGCCGGTTTGGATGCTACCCAGTGCCTCGTAATGATCGAAGAGCGCACCACCAATTTTGCTGATGAGTACGCCACCCAATCCGCCTGCCATGCCGCCTATGCCTACTACAGATGCCACGGTTTTTTTAGGAAACATATCGCTGACAGTAGTAAATATATTAGCACTCCAGGCCTGATGAGCCGAGGCGCCAATACCAATGAGTATTACAGGAATCCAAAAAGTGGAACCACCAAGCGGCTGCGCCAAAAGCACCAATAATGGAAATAACGCAATGATAAACATGGCCCTCATTCTGCCATCGTAAGGGCTCATGCCTTTCTTTATAAAATACATAGGAAACCAACCGCCTCCAATACTGCCAAACATGGTCATGCTATACAATACGGCCAGTGGCAACATGATATCTGTTTTAACCATCCCATATTGCGCTTCCAGATATTTAGGCAACCAAAAAAGAAAAAACCACCATACGCCATCGGTAAGAAATTTACCAACAACAAAGGCCCAGGTTTGCCGGTAGCCAAGCAGTTTTATCCATGAGCTCTTTACTGGAGCTGTGTTTGTTGCAGTGGTTACATTATCATCGGCATCGCTATTGATAAAGGCTCGTTCTGCCGCCCCCATTCGTTTTTGTCTTTCGGGCACTTCGTATAACCAGTACCAAAACAAAAGCCATAACAGGCCAACGCCACCGATAGCGATAAAGGCCATTTGCCAGCCATAGTGCAGGGCAATAAAAGGAACAGTAAGTGGCGCAAGTATAGCGCCAACATTGGCTCCGGAGTTAAAAATGCCAGTTGCAAATGCACGTTCTTTTTTCGGAAAATATTCTGCAGTGGTTTTAATGGCTGCAGGAAAATTCCCCGATTCACCAAAGGCCAGTACAGCTCTGGATGCCATAAAGCCAACTACAGATACCGAAGCAAATCCCAAACCAATTGCACCAAAAAACGGCACAAGGGCATTGCCAATTGGAATAGCGAAAGCATGCATCATGGCGCCAATGCTCCAAACTACTATGGCTAAAGCAAATCCCGTTTTGGTACCTAGTTTATCAACAAGCCGGCCGGCAAATAGCATCGACAACGCATACACAAACTGGAAAACAGCCGT
Organism: Chitinophagaceae bacterium; assembly: GCA_024643625.1. GTDB lineage: Bacteria > Bacteroidota > Bacteroidia > Chitinophagales > Chitinophagaceae > Phnomibacter. The sequence goes on along the minus strand of JAHEMO010000166.1, from coordinate 2,863 downwards.
AATGTTGGCATAGTCAGTATTACTCCAGCCAAATTCTTTAGACAAATCCGGGGCGAGCAAACTCAGTACCTGTCTGTCGAGGTAATTAATAGTAGTAGCAAAAAATAGTAGTCCGCATATGGTCCACCTGTATTTTCCAATGGCTTGTTGCATGCTATGATTATCCTTTTATTGATTGAATAGTAGCCAGTACAGCTTTCGTTTCCGCTTCAATGGTAGCATAATCTTTGGCATCCATCAATTTTTTGCTGATGAGCTTACTACCCATGCCTACAGCGCATACGCCGGATTTGTACCATTCCTCAATGTTTTCTCTTGTGGTGTCTACGCCGCCAGTTGGCATAAAAAGTAGTTTGGGAAATATTTCTTTGATACTGCTTAGGAAAGTTGGTCCCAGCATATTGCCTGGAAACAGTTTAATGAAACCAATGCCTGCATTCTCAGCCGCTATGATTTCAGTAGGCGTCATACATCCCGGTGCATAAAACATATCTCTTGCTATGGCGTATGCAGCCACCTCGGGTACAAAACCTGGGCTAACCAAAAAATCAGCACCGGCCGCTACATAGGCTTCTGCCTGATGCAAATTCTTAATGGTGCCAACGCCCAACAGCATACCGGGCATTTCTTCATTTCGGACTGCCACAAGTTTTCCAAAATTATACAGCGCAGCCTCACCCCGGTTGGTATATTCTATTGCTTTGATACCGGCTTTATACACAGCTTTCAAAATAGCTACGCTTACTTCTTCGCTCGGGTTAAAATACAAAGGCAAAATACCTTGCGCTATAATAGCTTCTGTTATTTGTTTGGTAGTACTCATGTTTCAGATTTTTACTTTAATCACTAGTTTTTTTATAAGCCCATCACCTATCATGGGCGCATGTACATCTTCAGGAAAAAAAATAGCAAACTGTCCTGCCGTTAGGCCGAAATACATATCAGGCCCATCGCTATACAATTGCACGTCTTTCTCCGGATTGTAGGCGCCATTTTCTGTAACGCAGTATTCGCGGGGCTTCCAGCCTAATTGCTCCTTTCCACTGATGCATAGTTGAATATCAATCCACGCATTATGACATTCAAATTTTGCAATGGAATCTTCCGCACGTACGCCATCCTTTTCGCTGACAATGGCTTTTAGTGTACTATCGTTTATAGCATATTTGCCGGGTTCAATCGCTTGTAAATCCTGTGCAGCTATCCAATTGAATGCTGTTGCAAAAAGCGGATGCAAACCAAAATACTTTGAGGCTTGCGATAAAGAGTCAACAACCATAAGCTTAATATTAAAAAGGTAAATATTTATCGCTGAACACGGCCACTGCCATCACCCTTTACCAGATCTTTTACTTCTTTTAAAGTGGCATGATTTAAATCGCCGGGAATAGTGTGTTTAAGTGCCGATGCAGCTACACCAAACTCAGCAGCTTCGGGCATACTCATGCCGGTTACTAGTCCATAGATCAAGCCACTGGCAAATGAGTCTCCACTACCTACCCTGTCCACAATGCGTACATTGTATTTTTTGGTATGGTAAAATTCGCTGCCATCATAAACTAATGCACTCCAGCCATTATCGCTTGCACTATGGCTTTCGCGCAAAGATGATGCGATAAATTTAAACCCAAACCTGGCCTTCATTTGTTCGAATACACTTTTATAACCTTCCAAATCAAGTTCGCCTTTTGTAACGTCCGTGTCTGCTGCTTTAAATCCTAGTGTGGTATCTGCATCTTCTTCATTTCCAATACAAACATCCACATACTGGCAAAGCCTTGTCATCACTTCACGCGCTTTTTCTTTACTCCACAGCTTTTTGCGGTAGTTAAGATCGATGCTTGTGGTGATGCCTTTTGCTTTCGCGGCTTTAAGTGCTGCTTCGGCCAACGCGGCAGCCTTATCGCTAAGCGCCGGTGTAATGCCGGTGGTATGAAACCAATCAGCACGATCAAAAATGGCATCCCAATCAAACTCGCTTGCATCAACATCGGCAATGCTGGCACCCGAACGATCATACACAACCTGTGATGCACGCATGGCTGCACCAGTTTCCAAAAAGTAAATGCCAAGCCTTTCGCCACCGCGTTGCACAAATTGCGTATCCACACCGTAACGGCGTAAATGATTGATAGCTGACTGACCGATAGGATTGTCGGGCACTTTGCTTACAAATACGCCTTGCAAACCGTAATTGCAAAGTGCCGCTGATACATTGGCTTCGCCACCACCATAGGTAACATCTAAAGTATCGGCTTGTACAAATCTTTTAAAATCGGGGGTAGAAAGCCGCAGCATAATCTCACCCAGGGTTACAACTCGCTTGCTCATGTTTTTATACTATTGATTGGTTATCTAATGTCTTTTGTAATAAGTGATTTATATCGTTTACGCTTTGCCGCGTGGCATCTCCTTTCTCCTGCAATTTGCCAAAAGCTGCTGCAGCCGCAAAAGCAATGATGTTGGCAGGCGTTGGTAAATTATTGATACCATATATAAGACCTGCCATAAAGCAATCACCACTGCCAACCTTTTCTGCAATGGTATTGGTTTCAAACAAAGGGCTTACACTTTGTTCTTTAACGGTATCCAGCGTGGCATAATATCGGATATGTGCATCGTTGTTGCTAAACCTAAATGTATTGGCTACCCATCGGCAGTTGAGGAACGCCGAAAAAATATTGCCGGAAGTTTCAGTTGCATGCCGGCAGTATTCCTCATCCGACGCCTGAGCAAGTATTGCATTATTTATTGGCGTACCCAGCAGCGTATTTGCTGCCCAAAGATTTCCCATAATTACATGGCAATATTTTGCCAGTGCTGGCATCACGTCTAATGGCGACTTGCCATACTTCCATAGCAG
>JAHEMO010000165.1 GCA_024643625.1 Chitinophagaceae bacterium | reverse complement strand
TACAAGTGGCGTAGCGGAGCAATATCATTTGTGGTGGTAAACATCGTTTGCGCCCCTGCGTGATAGTCTTTGTACACATCAAAAGCATCGTTTGTCATTTGCAGCAAACTACCCAGCAATAAGATTGCCTCCTCTTCATGAGGTGCCAGTTCATTTTGCAACATGATGCGATACACCAAAGTAGCGTAACCACCTTTGGCAAAAGTGATGGACCGAATTTCTTCCTGCGAAAGTTTTGCAGCTCCCAATTGTTGCACACTATCGTCCTGGGCATGCAATGTTTTTTCGGCTATGGCATCAAAACTGCTTTGCGCGGTGGCTCTGATGCTTTGATACAACCCTGATGCCGCTTTAAAAGCATCATCATCCTTTCGGCGCAGGTGCATTAATATTTCATCGGACAACATTCCGTTTTCATCGGTAGCATCATCTACCAGCGGCGTTATGGCACCCATGTACAGCGCATTCCGCCTTTCCAATGGCGTAGGCGCATAACCACGCAAAGTGCTAAACCAAAGATTGGTTACGGCGCTTTGAATGGTATAGAAGTAAATGCGTTTGGCTACCGCATCGCTTACCGGCTCTATAGATTTTATGTGCTGAATGAGGGAAGCCGTAGCCCGTTTATTGCGCACATAGGACGCCCAGCCCAGTTGAGAAGCCGCGATAAATAATTGAAAATGAGTTGCCATGAGGTTGCGGGCGGCAATATAGCTATCCTTACTATTGATCGCTCATGGCAGCTGCCTTCATGGCCGAGGCCTGTACATGTCCCAAATATCTTTCGATGATACCATGCACCCAATAAATAACAGGGGTCATTAGTATGGCTACTAAAAACTTATAGGCATAATTAAGTATCCCTACAGCCAAAAACAATTTGAAGGACCAGATAAAATCTCCCTCAGCTGCATTTATTCTGCTACCAATATAAAAGGCAATAAACAGCACAACAAAACTGTCTATAAACTGCGACACCAGGGTGCTGCCCGTTGCCCTGAGCCAAATCCACTTTTCGCCCGTTACCTTTTTTATGCGGTGAAAGGTGAATACATCTACCAACTGACTTAACAAGAAAGCCGCAATGCTGCCAATGATGATATTGCTGCCCTGCCCCAGTATGCTTTCATATGCATATTCCATATTAGGCACACCACTACCCTGCTTGCTGCTTACAAAAAAATCAGCCGGCGCCAGTGCCATGCTTCCCTGAAAAATAATGAAGGCAAAAACAATAAGAGAAGCGGTAAGCAGGCTTAAAAACCGTACGCCCTTTCTGCCATAGTATTCGTTAATGATATCCGTCATTACAAATACTACCGGCCAGATGATTACGCCGGCACTCATATTAATGCTCAGCATTTCACCCAGTATCTTAGCCTCAAGCGGCTTGAAACCCAGCGTTGACTCCACGGAAAAAATTTTCACGCCAATAACTTCCGCAATCAGTGTGTTGCTGATAAAAATGCCTCCCAGGATGAGGAAAAGCCGAATAGGTCTACTGCTAAGTATTTCCCGAATCATGACTTCAATATTAGCCGAACTGCATGGTAATGTCAAAATATGGTTATAAGGCAAAGCCGGTTGGCGCAAACATTCCCAAAACCGACAGCTTTTTTACCAAAGCGGCAAATGCCGGTACCCCCACACGCCTACTTTTGCCACCAATTTTTTAGCATCGTATCGTCTTGGCAAAAAAACACATACAAATAGCATTGGTAGGCAACCCTAACAGCGGCAAAAGCAGTCTGTTTAATGCGTTGACCGGTTTGCAGCAGCATGTGGGCAATTTTCCCGGCGTAACGGTGGAGAAGAAAAGCGGGTGGTGCATGCTACCCGGCGGGCAACAGACAGAACTTGTTGACCTTCCCGGCACATACAGCCTATACCCCAAGCGCGAAGATGAATGGGTAGCCTACCGGGTGCTCATGGGGCAGGATGATACCGTGAAGCCCGACCTGATAATACTGGTAGCCGATGCCAGCAACCTCAAACGCAATCTGCTGTTTTGCTCGCAAATACTGGATTTGAAAATACCCGTTGTAGTGGCCCTGAGCATGATGGATATTTCGGCAAAAAAGGGTACCAAAATAGATTTGGCGGGACTGCAGCGCGAATTGTCTACGCCGGTAATTCCGGTAAATGCCCGTAACGGAAAGGGATTGGGCGAGCTGCGTAAAACCGTGGAAAATGTTACCAACACAACGGTTGGTCCGGCACACGACTTTATTGACAACGAGAGCCTGGCACCGGAGTCCATTGGTTTGCTTAAAAACATTTTGCCTGCTGTTAAGCATCCCTACCCTGCTTTGCATTGGCTTATTAATCATGAAAATTTTGAACTGACGGCGGCTGAACAGGATGCCATAGAAACGGCTGAAAAGAATAGCGGCTTTAATGCCACTAAAACCCAGGCCAGCGAAATATTGCAACGGTATAAGCGCATTAACCAGATTATGCAGAATACTGTAGTAGAAGTTGATCCGTTGGCCCGAAAGATATTTACCGATAAGCTGGATGATATTTTAATCCATCGTCGATGGGGTTATCTCATTTTGCTTGCTGTATTGTTTCTGCTTTTCCAATCGGTATTTACTATTGCCGCGCTGCCCATGGATTGGATAGACATGGGCTTTGGTAAACTAACCCAATGGGTAGCCGGCCTGCTTCCGCAAAGCTGGTGGGCCGATTTGATAGTAAACGGACTATTGGCAGGCATTGGCGGCATTGTAGTTTTTATTCCGCAAATCATGATTTTATTTGGTCTGATAACCTTGCTGGAAGACACAGGCTATATGGCGCGAATTAGTTTTCTTACAGACAGACTCATGCGCAAAGTAGGACTGAATGGCAAAAGTGTGATGCCCATGATTAGCGCTTATGCCTGCGCGGTACCGGCCATCATGAGCGCCCGCAATATTGAAAATAAAAAGGAACGGCTGCTGACCATATTGGTTACGCCGCTAATGAGTTGCAGTGCCAGGCTACCGGTGTTTACTATTTTAATTGCGCTCGTCATTCCGGAACAACGTTTGCTGGGTTTGGTGAGCGTGCAAGGGCTGGTAATGATGGCACTGTATCTTACCGGCACCGTAATAGCCATGTTAATGGCGTATGTCATGCAGTGGTTTATAAAGCTTAAGGACAAAAGTTATTTTATACTGGAGCTGCCGTTGTATCGCAAGCCCCGCTGGAAAAACATTGGGCAAACCATGCTGAGCAAAGCACAGGTGTTTGTAGCCGAGGCAGGAAAAATAATTTTAATTGTAAGTCTTGTATTGTGGGCGCTAAGCAGTTATGGCCCGCCCGCCCGCATGCAAATGGTAGAGGAGGCACATACAGTAGCATTAGCTGCAAACCCTGACAACGAAAATGAACTGAGCAAAACTCATGCTGCGCAAAAACTGGAAAACAGCTTTGCAGGTATTGCAGGCAAATGGATTGAACCGGTGATTAAACCCCTGGGGTACGATTGGAAAATTGGCATTGCACTCATTACCAGTTTCGCGGCCCGCGAAGTATTTGTAGGCACCATGGCCACGCTTTATAGTGTGGGCAATGATGCTGATGATGTAGATAAAACACTACGCAGTAAGATGCAATCGGCAACACATGCCAATGGCAATAAGGTGTACACACTGGCAACGGGCGTTTCGCTTATGCTATTTTATTTACTGGCTATGCAATGCATGAGCACACTGGCCATTGTAAAACGCGAAACCGGCACCTGGAAATGGCCGCTGATACAGTTAGGATACATGACTGCATTGGCGTACCTCTTCAGCCTGCTCGCCTACCAAATATTACACTAAGGCTCGACCAAAATCGTTTTGTCTTGCTTTGCCATAAATTGGCCAATTGGCTTCGCAAAATATTCAAGCCCTGCACTATGCATGGCTTCAGTTAGTTCCTCCAAACTATTGGGGTGCACAGCTATCAGCAAACCACCATTGGTTTGGGGATCGGGCAGTAGTTGAAAGGCTTCCATCACATTTACACCTTTACCAAAACCCACCTGCTTGCTATAGGCATTCCAATTGCGGTAAGTAGCATCGGGCACAATGCGCTGCTGCAGGTAGTGCCGCACACCATCTATCACCGGCAAATTGCCATATTGCAGTTCTGCCGACAAGCCACTACCGTCAGCCATTTCGCAGAGATGGCCAATGATGCCAAAACCTGTAACGTCAGTTACGGCATGTACACCACTTATTTCTGCCAGTTTTTCACCAAAGCTGTTGAGCGAGGTAAGTTGCTTAAGCATGGGCGCCTCATGTTCCGGCAACAGGAGGCCGCGTTTGGCAGCAGTAGTCATTATACCTACGCCAATTGGTTTGGTTAGCAAAAGTATATCGCCGGCTTGCGCCGTGTTGTTGCGTTTGATATTATTGGTAGCTACTACCCCTGTTACGCTCAGACCAAACATGGGTTCGGGCGTATCAATACTATGACCGCCGCTCAGGGGAATGGATGCCTGTTCGCAAATGGAGCGGGCACCGGCTATTACTTCGGCAGCCACCGATGCCGGCAGTTTATCCACCGGCCAACCCAGCAAACCCAATGCCATCAAAGGTTTGCCACCCATGGCATATACATCGCTAATGGCATTGGCAGCTGCCACCTGACCAAAGGCAAATGCATCGTCAACAATGGGCATGAAAAAATCGGCTGTGCTTATAATGGCAGTTCCGTTACCCAAATCCATTACGGCGGCATCGTCGTTGCTATCGTTGCCTACCAATAGCGATGCAAAACTGCTGGCCGTTTGCCCCTGCAATATCTCGGAGAGAACCTGCGGCGCTATTTTACATCCGCAGCCTGCGCCGTGCGCAAATTGCGTAAGTTTTATCGTATCCGTATTATTCATGTATAGTATCCGTTTGATGTTGATGATGCATCAGCAATTGTTCAGCTAAATATGCTGCATCGGTATGTGTGCAAGTTATACGTGTGTAAGTAGGGCGTTGTTCAAAACTGCTGCGCTCATAATATTTATCATAGTAGCTAAGCAGTATGGCAAAGGCTTCTCTGATATTATTTTGGGTTATACTCTCAATGGCTGCTTTGGCATTTAGGCCGCCCAATCTTTTTGATATTCGTGCTACACCGTCTATTAATAAAGTGGGTTCAAATTGTCCATACTCCTGCACAATGCTGGTGAGCCGCTCTTCAAACGGCACATCAATAAAAGTAAATGGAGCCGATACCAATTGATTATAAAATAAATGATTGACATTGATATTGCCAATGCGCCGGCTTTCACCTTCAACCCACATGCGCAGCGGTGTATGTTGATGGTGTTGGCGATATAAAGCAGCTAACACTTGGGCCAGATTATTCTCAAATTGTTCCGCGGAGGGCTGCGGTGGCAAGCCCAAACTACCAAATGCCGAACCGCGGTGGCTGGCCAAAGCTTCTAAATCAATAACGGCTTCGCCCTGGCTCTGCAACTGTTGCAGTAATCTGGTTTTTCCGGTGCCGGTATAGCCACCAATTACCTGCAGTGGATGCTGCTGTTCCAGCAAGGGCAGTACCCAATTTCTATACGCCTTGTAGCCGCCCTGCAGGGTGTGTACTTTAAAACCATACAAGTTGAGCAGCCAGGATATAGCACCGCTACGCATACCGCCGCGCCAGCAATGCACTACCAATTGTTTGGTGCCCGCATTAGCGGCAATATCTTCCGCCTGTTCTACTATTGGCCGCATTTTCGGGCCGTAAAAATCCAAACCCAGCTTAATGGCATTTTCCCTGCTTTCCTGTTTGTAGGCCGTGCCTACAATGCGGCGTTCATCGTTGTTAAACAGTGGAATATTGACGGCGCCGGGTATATGCGCCTGCTGGTATTCGGCGGGGCTGCGTACGTCGATTATTGGCAAATGCCAATATTTCTCGTTCCACTCATTTACAGCAATTGTCAATGCCCCCATGCGGCAAATGTAGCCTCATCGTCATAATCAGGCATCTATGCTATTTTCCGATACAGAACTTACTAAAAATGAAATCGAGCTGATCTTCGTGGGTAATGGTTCCGGTTATCTCACCCAAATATTGCAGGCATTGCCTGATATCGATGGCTAGCAAATCGCCGGTTAAGCCGGACTGTATTCCGTCCGCTACGTCATTTAGTCCTTTCAGTAATTGTTGTAGTACCACAAAATGACGGCTATTGGTGACCACAGTTTGTTCTGCAATTGATTTGCCGTCGAGAACGGTATCTACCAATTGTTTTTTCAGGCTCTTCAGGCCGGTTTCATTTTTTGCGCTGATGTGCACAACAGGAATATCTGTTGGCAAATCCGCGGCCCGGGATGGATGACAGTCCGCCTTATTGCCTGCCATAATAAACTGGCGGGATTCCTTTTGCAGTAAACTAAAGGCTGCCAGAATATCATCATCGGATTCCGTTTGCAGATCAAACAGATAAATGACAATATCGGCTTGGCGCATTTTGTCTAAAGACCGGGCAATTCCGAGTGCTTCAATTTCGTCCGTGCTGTTCCTTATTCCAGCCGTGTCTATCAACCGAAATAGTATGCCGTCAATGTTGAGTACCTCCTCTATGGTATCGCGGGTAGTGCCGGGTATATCACTTACTATGGCACGGCTATCTTGCAATAGCGCATTAAGCAGGGTGCTTTTGCCGGCATTGGGCTTTCCAATAATAGCAACTTGTACGCCTTGCTTAATTGCGTTGCCAAGCTTAAAACTATCAACCAATTGCGCCACATCCTGTTTTGCGTTTGCTATCATGCTTTGCAAAGCACATCGGTCAGCAAATTCAACATCTTCTGTAGCAAAATCCAGCTCCAGTTCAATCAATGCGCTAAACCCTATAAGCTGTTCCCTAAGTGCCGAAAGTGCATGGCTGAAACCGCCGCGCATTTGGTGCAAGGCAGTTTGGTGGGCCGCAGCAGACTGACTTGCAATTACATCTGCCACCGCTTCGGCCTGAGTAAGGTCCATTTTGCCATGCAAAAATGCCCTTTGGGTAAATTCTCCCGGCTTAGCCACCCGAGCGCCCATTTTAGTAACTGCATCAAGTATTTGCTGAATTACATAAGGCGAACCGTGGCAGGTAAATTCCACTACGTCTTCGCCGGTAAAACTTCGCGGCGCCCGAAACAATCCTATAACTACTTCATCAATTTTCTTACCCTCATGCTCAAGCCAGCCCACTTGCAGCGTATGTGAAGCCTGTTCGGCAATTCGCCTGGCCGGCATCAGTTTATCTGCTATATCTATTGCTCGGGCACCACTCATACGCAAAATACCCAAAGCGCCAACGCCCTGCGCTGTCGCAATAGCGGCAATGGTATCCTGCCATGCGGTAAGACTGTTGGAGAATGAAGCCATGGGGCAAAATTGCAGGTTTGCTACATGAAAAAGGCCAACTGAATAATCAGCTGGCCTTGGCTTTTGTAAACAAATCAAAGATTACTCCAAACGGAATGTTATACTCTGAATGTGGCGGTAAATTACTTTACGACCATTCTGTTCAGCGGGCTTCCACTTAGGACCCTTTTTAATGATGCGCTCGGCTTCTTCGGACAAACCATCACCCGGATCATTCAGCGATTTTACCTCGCTGATATTTCCATCGCGGTCTACCACAAACTG
>JAHEMO010000013.1 GCA_024643625.1 Chitinophagaceae bacterium | reverse complement strand
ATATGCGTTACCCAGCCATCGCTTTGCGGTCCTGCCACAGGTAGTGTAACCATTAAGAGTCCTTTAGGCGCCAGCTATATGTACAGTATTGACAATGGTGCTAACTACCAGGCAAGCCCTGTGTTCAGCAATCTCGCACCTGGAAGCGTTTCTGGCATTAAAGTGAAAATTGGCGATTGTATATCTGCAGCCGTGGATTGCAGCAGTTCCTCTTGCGAGGAGGCACCAAAGGCCTCACAGGTAGTGACCGAGGATGAAAATCCGGCGCCAGCCCCTACGGTGCTAAGCACCAATACTAAACCGGCTATCAGGGTGGATAGTGATACGAAGGCAACTTCTGTGAGCATCAAGCAGATTGATATTTCACTGAAGGATGAACCACAGGTAGTTGCCTTCCCTAACCCATTTGCTGAAACGGTAAACTTCAGAATTGTATCGCCGCTATCCGGCAATGCAGCCCTGCAATTGGTAGATGGTAATGGTAAAATAATTGCCACGCCTTTCAGAGGTTACGTGCAGGCTAATCAGGCTGTCAATACGAAGTACGAACTACATGCGCCAAGCAGCGGCATGATGTATTATCGCTTTACAGTGGGCGATAAGCAGGCTACTGGAAAAATAATGGCGATACGCCAATAATCCCAATAACCCCTTCAGAAATCAAAAGCCACCGGACTCGCTCCGGTGGCTTTTTTAATGTATATAAAAAAATAACCCCGCCAAACGGCGGGGCTACTTACATACTATTCCCTATTAACAGCTGATTGCAGAAAATTAATCTTCTGATTTCAGTTTCCCTTTTTGCTTGGCAACTATCTCTTCGGCTATATTGTTTGGCGCCGGTGCATAGTGGCTAAATTCCATGGTACTGGTAGCACGACCACTGGATAAAGAACGCAACTGCGTAACGTAACCAAACATTTCGCTCAGGGGCACTTTAGCCTTTATTACCTGCGCGTTGTTGCGGCTATCCATTCCTTCCATCATACCACGACGGCGGTTAAGGTCACCCGTTACATCACCCATATACTGATCGGGGGTAATTACCTCCACCTTCATAATAGGCTCCAGCAGAATGGGCTTGGCCTTGCGGCCTGCTTCGCGGTAGCCTTGCTTGGCACAAAGTTCAAACGACATGGAGTCGGAATCGACTGCGTGGAAGCTACCATCAAAAATGCGAACCTTCATGTTTACCAACGGATAGGCAGCCAATACACCGGTACCCATGCTGGTTTCGAAACCTTTGTTGATGGCCGGTACAAATTCGCGGGGAATAGAACCACCAAAAATGTCATTTACAAACTGGAAATGCTTGTCAGGATTTTCAGTTTGCCATTCTGCATCTACTGGTCCTATTTCAAATTGAATATCGGCAAACTTACCACGGCCACCGGTTTGCTTTTTAAGCACTTCACGGTGTTGTATGGTATTTGTAAATGCCTCTTTGTAGGCCACCATGGGAGCACCCTGGTTTACCTCCACCTTAAACTCCCGACGCATACGGTCGATGATGATTTCAAGGTGCAATTCGCCCATACCACGCAAAATGGTTTGACCGGTATCCTCGTCTGTATTTACGCGCAATGTGGGATCCTCTTCTACCAACTTGCCAATGGCAGTGCCCATTTTGTCAACGTCGGCCTGCGTTTTGGGCTCAACGGCAATGGCAATAACCGGTTCCGGAATAAACATGTTTTCCAGTACAATCGGTTTGTTCTCATCGCAAAGGGTATCGCCGGTTTTAATTTCTTTAAAACCAACGGCTGCGCCGATATCCCCAGCCTCAATAAAGTCAACCGGGTTTTGCTTGTTGGCAAACATTTTCATGATACGGCTGATACGCTCTTTTTTACCACTGCGGGTATTAAGTACATAACTACCTGCATCAAGATGACCACTATAACAACGGAAAAACGCCAGACGACCCACGAAAGGATCAGTCATAATTTTAAAGGCAAGTGCAGCAAAGGGATCTTTAGGATCTGCCTTTCTGGTTACTTCGGCTCCGGTATCGGGGTTGGTACCAATGGTATCAGGAATATCAACCGGGCTGGGCAAATAACGACACACTGCATCCAGCGCAGTTTGTACGCCCTTGTTTTTAAATGATGAGCCACACATCATAGGCACAATGCTCAGATCAATGGTAGCCTTACGGATAGCTTCATGAATTTCGTCGTGCGTAATGGTATCAGCATCTTCAAAAAACTTCTCCATCAGGTTGTCGTCATACTCAGCTACGGCTTCTACCAACTGTGCACGCCAGTACTCTGCTTCTTCCTGCATATCTGCAGGAATATCAACCTCGTCAAAGGTCATGCCTTCGGTTTCCATATGCCAGATGATGCCTTTCATTTTAATAAGATCGACAACACCCTGAAAATTATCTTCGGCACCAATGGGCAATTGCAAAGGCACGGCTTTGCTTCCGAGCATTTCGCGAACCTGCTTTACCACATTCAAAAAATCAGCACCGGCACGGTCCATTTTGTTTACAAAACCAATGCGGGGCACACCGTAGCGATTAGCCTGACGCCAAACCGTTTCCGATTGTGGCTCCACACCATCAACGGCAGAGAACAAGGCGATCAAACCATCCAATACCCGCATGGAGCGCTCCACTTCCACCGTAAAATCCACGTGGCCGGGGGTATCAATAATGTTGAAGTTGTACTTCTTGGTATCATCAGTAGGCTTACCCAAAACAGTGGGGAAGTTCCACTGACAGCTAACCGCAGCAGAAGTAATGGTAATACCACGCTCCTTTTCCTGCTCCATCCAGTCGGTGGTAGCAGCGCCATCGTGTACTTCGCCTATGCGGTGAATCATTCCCGTGTAGCGCAGAATACGCTCAGTAGTGGTGGTTTTTCCTGCGTCAATATGCGCAGCAATACCAAAGTTTCTTTGAAATTTGAGGTCAGCCATAATTGTATTTAAAAAGTATAATAGCGTGTTTGTCCTGGAGTGATGCCAACACGCAGACACCCCAAAAATTTGAGGCGCAAAAGTAAGCGTTATCGCCAATTATGGGGGCGGCAGATGTAAATTAAATGTAAATGTGGCGCAGTGCCGGCATATAGCGATAACTGCTAAACCAATTGCGACTGCATGGCAAATCGCCGCCAGGCATAGTATCCACCAAAGAATACAGCGCCAAAAATCAGGGATCCGCTGAGGCTATTGCGCAAAAAGGGCAAAGCATCTGTATAGCATTGCATGAGGCCGCTGAAAGTAAAAGGACGATGATATCCGCCGCCACCGGCCCAAACGATAAAGTTTGAAATCAGAAAAAACAAAACAGGTGCAGCCACCAAACCACCCAAAATGGAAGGCCATTTATCTGACTTTACGCCAAAACCAACCATGGTTAGTAAGCCAATAAGCAAATAATTAACCATTTGGCCGCCATAAAACCCGGGGGTCATGGTAGGATACACCAAATGAACGAGGTGTATAAGCACATCGCTGAACAGCATGCTAAGCAAAACAACTAAAAACGAAATTCCTTTTCGGCTTACCACAGCACCTGCAAACACGGCAAGCGCCAGTTGTGGCGCACCCAACCACTCCGGACGGGCTTCGTAGGGATAAACCCGGTAAAGGGCACTAATTATGGTCAATACGGCAAAAACTACAAAAAGCTGCTTATTCTTCACGGTCTCGTTTTTCATTCAGTTGCGGCAAATTTAGGAGGAAATAGCTCGGCACAAAACAGGTTGTGTAATACCTTTCACACCATTAATGCCCCGCAATGGACAATATGCACAATAAATACCTTGGCAATGCGGGTGAGGAACTCGCCATGGCCTGGTATCGGCAGCGGGGATTTACTATTCTCCACAAAAACTGGCGCAGCGGCCGATTTGAAATAGACCTGATAGCCTCAAAAGCCGATATCTTATACTTTATAGAGGTAAAAACCCGCATGGGTGAAGGAACGGCTGGTCCGGAAGCGAGTGTTGGCAAGGCCAAGCTCACCCAACTGCGCTATGGTGCTGAGGCCTATTTATTCGCACATCCGGAGTGGAAAAAAATTCAGTTTGATGTAATGGCGGTTACGCTGATGCCCAATGGCGGTACGGAACTGATCCAGTTTCCGGATGTAATGTGAACTACATCAGGAATGATGATACTTTTCGTTGCGCAGGATGCTGCATGCGCGGTACAATTGTTCGGCCAATAACAACCTCACCAACTGGTGGGGAAAAACCAAATCGGAAAGACTCCAAACCAAATTTGCCCGACGCCGCACCTCTTCATGCACGCCAAATGCACCTCCAATGAGGAAACCAATGCTTTTACTACTGGCCAGCGCAGCGTTGGCAACGGTATCCGCAAGCGCGGGGCTGGAAAGCATTTGCCCCCTTTCGTCAAGCAATATCAGGCGATCTGCTTTCTCCACAGCCCTTAAAACCGGTATCATCTCAGCCTGCCGAACCATATCCGGCGAAGCTGTGATGCTAACCTTAGGCGGCTGAATTATCTCCCAGGAGCATTTATAGTAATGGTTTACCTTTTTTGTATAATGGTCGATCGCTGCCGCCAGCATCCCATCGTGTCGGTGCCCTACGGCAAAACAAATAATCTTCATATTGCTGAATGCCGCTAAGCTACCACGAAATCTTCAGCACCGATGCGGCAAAGGCTTTTAACAGGATTTGTGCATCACATTCTGCTACTTTCGTCGCCTCAAACAGACACTTACACTCAGGCACTTAGATTAGCTAAACGACGATTTTGTTAGAGTTTTTTTATGAAGAACACAGGTACTATTCTTGGCGCGATATCATTGGTAGCGGTAGGTATTTTATATATCATCCACTTTTCCGGAAACCCCGGAAAAGGAACGGCGATAGCAGGCACTCCCGCTGATTCATCCGGCACTGCAAAAGGTTCAATTGCCTATTTTATAATGGACTCTGTAGAATCTAATTACGAGTACATAAAACAGGCACGTGAAGAACTGCGGAAAGAGGAGGAAAAAATAACCAACGAACTCAACGGACTGCGCAACCGATACATGGGCAGAATACAACAGCTTAAGCAAAAGGAAGCTACAATGAGCATGGAAGAAGGCTATGCTGCTCAGGCAGAAATAGACCAAATGCAGCGCAATATGGCCGAGCGTGAAAAAACGCTTGCAGAAGGCCTTGGCAACAAACAAGCCAAGTTGCTGAAAGAAATTAATGAAACCATCGAAGGCTTTTTGCAAGATTACAACCGCGATAAACATTATACCTATATTATCTCTCACCAGCAAGGTGATATGATTTTTTATCGCGACAGTTTATTGAACATTACAAACGATGTAATTGGAGGATTGAATTCACTGTATGGCAATAAGAAGGTGAGTAAGGAGTAAAACTATTATTATCGGCCCATACAAAACTAAAAGACCCGTTATGCAACGGGTCTTTTAGTTTTCTGCAGCATTTTCAACAATCAAAAGTTCTTCCGGTTTTTCGCCAAAGAGTTTATCGTAATCGCGGCGCCAACTGATACTTACACCGGCCCTGTTTCGCCTTCCCGAAAAATCGAGATTGTCTTTTTTAAATACGATGAAACGCAATCGTCTGTTGGGTGTCAATACGAACTCCACACTTATATCAGGCAGAAACTGAACACCGCTTGATGTGGTGTTATTGATACCGGCATCAAAATTACTGCCGAGGTTAACCACGATGCGGTTGTTGAGATAAGATTTATTGAGCTTAAAGTCCACAGCAAACCTGTCGTAATTGGTTGAGGCTACCACATTACCATCTACTAACTGCGATGAGTTGTAAAAACTGGTGCTTACATCTACATTCAAACTACGATCATTAAAAACCTGCCCCAACACATTGGTAAGTATTTTGCTCATTTCGTTAGATAGCAATTCGCTCACCGTATTAATGGCAAGATCGGCGCCCGGCGCTTGTAAAGAACCACCGGATTGCTGATATGGTGCAAATGAATTAAAGACAATCAGATAAGTTACCTGTTTCAATAATTCACTCTGATCGTCCTGAATGCGATTCAGCATTTCCTGTGCGCTAAAGTTGCCGCGCATAACACTTCCAGGCGGAAAATCAATACCAAAGCTGATATCAGGATTACTCAATTGTCCTTTAATATAAATCTTCACATTTACGTTGCCTTTAAAATTTTGAGCGCTCTGGTCAAGTACTGTCCTGCTCTGTTCACCACTTACCAGTGTACGCATGCTCACATTGTTGGCAGTATAGTCTGCTTCAAGATTTAGATTGGCTTCATAAGGATCCCCCTTCCACTCAATATAGTTATCGCCATCGCCCCTTATTTCAAAAGGCTTTCGAATTAAGGTTTGAAAACTATAATTGTAATAACCCCGATCGATATCATAGCGCCCTATCATTACAGTAGAACCGACAGTACTGCTGCCTATTTTAATGTTTCCTGTGCCTCTTGCCCTTATCACATCGTTAGTAAGTGCATCCAGTATCACATTTATTTCCGCCAAAGGGTTAGCATTCAAATCAATATCAATAGTGAGATTGTTGGTGTTGCTATCAATCAGCGATTCTATTTCGCGACCATATTGCTTAAACACAATGAAATCGGCTTCATCCGACTCCCTTGAATCATCAAGCTTAATGAATATCCTGCTGCTATCGGTTGGTGTACCGCTTATCCGCATCCGCATGTTTTCCAGTGGACCCGTTATATCGAAAGCCGCACGGGCCACCGCAGTGCCATAAAACAGATCGTTGTCGGCCGCACTCGTGTTCAGCACTTCAATTCCGCCTGATGAAACGCCGATGTTGAAGGAAAGGCTATCAAAAAAACGATGATACAGCCTGCCCCGAACTTCACCCGTTCTGCGCCTGCTATCCTTAATAATCATGCTCCCCAAATCAATATAGTTGTCGCCAAAACCCAACATGGCACTATCTATGGTGTATTCAACTTTGGTGTATCCCGGCACTAACACTACGTTATTCAACTGCACTTGCCCAATCAACGCCGGAGAGCTTAATGGACCCACCATTCGAAGCGGTCCGGTGGCTAGTCCTTCAACCTTGTCGAACACTACGTTAAGGTAACTGTCGAGGAATTTTATTTGCTGATCCTTCATGTCAAGATCCACATCCATGTATCCCTTTGGATGCGTGGCATCAGGCAATGTAAAGTTGAGCTTTGCATTAAGATGGCTCAGCAGATTATCTGTTTTAAAGTCGCCGGTAATTTTTCCTGTGGCCACATCAATTACGGCTATAATATTGGCATCGCCAAGTTCATCATTATCAAATACCAGATCCCTGGCTTTTATATTCACCCGTACAATTGCTTTGCCAAGCGGATTCTCTACAATTGTTCTTCCGGTAATGGCTGCACCTATGTAGGGTTCAGCAAGAAAATAGGGTAGAAAATCATTCAGATACACATCTTTGGCATCTATAATCAAATCGTTCCAATTGCCTTCATCATTGGGTATGGTACGCAGCGCTATCTCACTGTTTTGTGTAGTGAGTTTTATATCGCGTACCAAAAGGTATTGATCCCTGATTTCAAAATAACCACCTTCATTCAACTCCCATTTTTTGTTGTTGAAAATGATACTGGATTGAAAAAACTTAGCTTCAAGGCCATTTGAACGTGTGATGAGGTCTGCCTCAATTTGAGCATCGCCAAGCACTCCTGCCGATTCTGTTTGCAGTTTAATATTTGTAGTATCCTGATTGGTATTGATAACTAAACGCGTTTGTGGAAAGCTGAGACTATCATTAAAAGAAAGGCTGCCTACCTGGGCCAATACCGCAAGTGTGCCCTCATCAGAACCCGAGGCGCCCATTACAAAACTGTTCAGACGAATTGATTTATAACCGCCGTAGGGAATATTAGCATTCAGTACAAGGGTCTTATTCTCCACATCAATTTTTCCCAGCAACGCTGCGTTATTAAAGCCAACCAGATTGGAATCAATAATCCGTAGATACGGTTCTATTTCTTTGGTTCTGATGCTAAACTGCATACTCTCATCAGTATCTGCATCGGTAGGTGCTTTAATGATACTGGGATAGTAGCGACTCAGATAATACTGAAATGTTTTGTGTGCAGTACTCAGCTTAAAATGGCCTTTTATATCGGCATCTATATTGCTGGAATGCACAGACACAACACGCTCAAGGGTGCCGGTATCGAAACTTGCAGCAAGCACAAGCGAATCAAAAGTCAGCAGGTCCCTACCATTAAATATGCTCGAATTATCAAGCCTGGCATACCCTACAAAATCATCTACATTATCGCCTTTGAAATCTACATCAAAAATTCCCTGGTATACAATGCTGTCAGCCGACAATCCCAAAGGTTTAAAGTTGGCATAATCAAGATGACCACTTGCTTTATAAACACTTTCCTTATCTGCCAAATTGATATTGAGTACAAAATTACCCGCGAGGTTTTTATCGTTTATATTGATTCCGGCAATCAAAGAATCGCCTGCGAGTTTACCGTCTAGTAAAACATTACTGTAGGGATAGCCTTTGTAGCTTGCAGATTTTATTAAGCCTTCCAACAACAGCGGTGCAGTGGTGCTCCCCGAAGTAGTGTACGCAGAGCCTTCAAATGAAATATTACCTAAATCGGCAATATCAAGCAAGTAGCCGGCATCAATATCGGCATTGGCAATATCCGCTGTAAATCCACCTTTGTCGCCTTTGCTGTTGTTATAGCTAAAATTAGCATCCACTTTCCCAACACCCGAAGTAAGTGTGCCGCTGGCCACAAATTCATTAATTGTTCCTGCAAACTTTCCATTGAATGTTGACACCCCAAGTTTTGACAGTATCCGATTATTATAAATCGTTAAATCAGGCGCCCATGGTTTAATATCATTAAGACTAATCCTTGAATTACGGGAATCAAAACTTATGAGTGTTTTATCGATATCGGTCAATCCCTTCATGGTATAGTTTCCCATAAGTATTGATTGTCCCGTGGCGATTTTTACATCGGAAATGGTAAAATCACTAATGGTCCCGGAAGCCCTGCCGGTAATACTTGCCAGCTGAGGATGATTTTTTAGGTAAGGGGTAAAAAAACCAATATCCTTTACGGCAAGCAATGCATTATCAAAACGAGCTTCAATACGCACTTTATTGATAAAATCCTCCATGTCGTCTATATCCCGGTAATGCATGGCATAATAGGGACCTAACACACTGTTGTTTACATTCAATTCAAGGTTGGCAAACTCCATCATTGTACCATGCATGGCGAAGACAGTACTTAATTTATTTACCGTCAATCCCGAGCGCTCTTTAGCTTTTATGTTTTGCACTTTTGCACGAACAGTATCTCCCGTTATGCGCAGGGCTTGTACACCACCCGAAAGATCTGTGATGATGATATCGCGCTCATCAAAATATCCGGCAGCAGAAGGCTGTTTGGGACGATTCATAAATTCCAGCACACCCTTTTGCAGATCAACGGTATCTGCTACAATTGTGAAAGGCTCAGGATCTCGTGACACCGTATCTGCTGGTTGTCTGGTTTTGCTCAATGCCGCATAATAATTTGTACTATCCGCAGACGACCATTTTCCTCTGACAAGCAAATCGCGGAATTCGGGCTTAACCGTGTACACACCATCAAGCTCAATTAATTTTGATTTGAGATCGAATTTTCTGATATGTGCTTCCAATCTTTCGGCCCCTGCCACCATTGACCTGCCACGCCATTCATCCAATTGCAAAACGCGTACCCTCTCAAGCAATACTTCCTTTATAGAAAAGTAAAAAGGATTCGTCTGTTTTTTGGTGGTGGTATTACCGGAAAAATAATCAACAATAAACTGGTAGTTCCATGTTTTCGATTCGCCTCTGTGCGCCCTTATCAAAACATCCTGCAAGCCCAGGTATTTTATTTCGCTGGCATTTCTAAAGTAGAACCAATCCGATGCCCGCACCTGCAATTCACCTATATAGGCAAGCGTATCTTTTTGCTGATCAAAAACAATTACCTGCTGAAGACCCACTTTATTTAAAATGCGAAACTGAAAACCACCAACCTGCACTTTGGCACCCAATTGTTCGGATAAATAAGTTGCCGCCCGCCGGCCCATCCAATTTTGCACTGCCGGTATCTGAATCAATAACCAAACTGAAATCAACAGCAGGAGGATAAAAACGATGAATCGCCTTATCCATTTCCAAACGAAGCCCAAAGCTTTACCTACCGTTGACATAGTATAATTGCCATAAAAATAGTGGGTTAGGGTAACGCAGCCATCCATAGGCCTTGCCAGCGCACAAAAGTTAGTAAACATTTACACCTGCGCTAACCCTGAAGTGCCAACCCGTCCGTATGCCACAAACGCATACCGTTTACCGCAAATCATATTCTGATGTTTTCAAATCGTCTTTTTGCAGTAACATGCACGCATTAAAAATTGCCAACATGAATAGCCGCCTTATAACACAGACTTTACTGGCAGCCACCGGTTTGTTGCTATCCGCTTCCGGTACCTATGCGCAAACCATACTGGTTGAAGAGGTTACCCGCATAGAAACCATGCTCAGTAGCGATGCTATGGAAGGGCGTGCCACATTTAGTCCAGGCATTGAAAAAGCCGCCGATTTCATTGCAAAAGAATTTAACGCAGCCGGGCTGAAGCCATTTGCTGCCAACAACTTCAAACAGCAGTTTGCCATCTTCCAACCCACGGTAGTTAGTGGAAACCTAACGGTAAACGGAACCGCTGTACCACTCAAAAATGTGCATGTGCTAAGTGCAAAGTCTCAGGTTAGTATGCAAATACCAAACGCTGATGTGCGCATCTTTCGTGTAGATGCAGGTGAAAACCCGATGCGCGTTGTATCTGCCGTAAATGGATATAAGGGCAATTGCATTTTATTGCTCGATACCAGCCAAAGCGAAATGTTTGGGCGCATCAAGCGGTTTCTTAACACCGCCATGCCAAACGACCCCACAAAAGTTGTAATACTGAGTTCCACTGCTGCTGATGCACAAATCAATATGGATTTGCATTTGGATTTGCATGCCAGTCAGTTGGCTAATGTAGCTGCGATAATACCGGGTAAAAGCCGGCCCGATGAGTATGTAATATTCAGTGCACATTACGATCACCTCGGCTACGGCAGGCCCGATGCAAAAGGAGACTCGCTATACAACGGTGCTAATGATGATGCATCCGGTACAACTGCCGTTATTGCATTGTCAAAATATTTTCAGCAAAAGAACGACAATGCACGTACGTTGGTTTTTGTAGCTTTTACGGCTGAAGAGCGTGGTGGCTATGGCTCTAAATTTTTCTCCGGCACGCTTGCGCCCGAAAAAGTAATGGCCATGTTTAATATTGAAATGATAGGCACCGATAGTAAGTGGGGAACCAATAGCGCCTATATAACCGGTTTTGAAAAATCGGATATGGGCTCCATAATGCAAAAGAATCTTGCAGGCACAGACTTTACCTATCATCCCGATCCCTATCCGCAGCAAAATCTTTTTTATCGCAGTGATAATGCCACTTTGGCCAGATTGGGTGTGCCGGCGCATACCATAAGCACAAGCAAAATGGACAGCGAGCCTCATTACCACAAAGCGTCAGATGAAATAGGAACGCTTGATATGCAAAATATGACGCAGATTATCCGTTCCATTGCATTAAGCAGCAAGAGCATTGTGGCGGGCACCGATACACCATCGCGTGTGGCAGAAGCCGATACTAATCGCTAAAGGAAAGTATTAAACGCCGGGCAAAATTGATTGCCTATTGCAAACAACAGGTGTAGCAACACAACCTGTGAAAGTGCATGCCGGCAGATACACTATGGTTTATGCAAATTGCTGTTTTACGGTTTGCATAGCAGCCTGTATTTCTTCGAGGCAAAGATTACCAATGGATCCTTCGTGAGTATGTTGCAAAGCTTCTGGCTGGTAATCAAAGCTGCCGTCATCTACACTGTTGCCAATGCTACGGTAGGCATCACGATACGACATGCCATTGCTAACCAACGCATTCATGGCTTCCACTGTAAACAGGTATTTGTACTTTTTATCAGCCAGTAAATTATCATTTACTGTAATGTTTTTCATCATCAGTACCATCATTTGCAGGCAATCCTGTAAAGTATTTATAGCAGGAAAAAGCATTTCCTTGGTCATTTGCATATCGCGGTGATAACCACTAGGCAAATTGTTCATCACCATGGTAATATCGTTGGGCAATGCCTGCAGCATATTGCATTTGGCACGAATCAATTCAAAAACATCGGGATTTTTTTTATGCGGCATTATACTGCTGCCTGTAGTAAGCTCATTGGGAAAACTGATAAATCCAAAATTTTGATTCAGGTATAAGCAACAGTCGTACGATAATTTACTGAGCGTTGCAGCAACCATAGCCATGCCCATCGCTACCGCCTTCTCTGTTTTACCCCTGCTCATTTGTGCATATACAGCGTTCCAATGCAGGGTATCAAATTGCAAATACGCTGTTGTGCTTTTCCGGCTTAATGGAAAAGAAGACCCATAGCCAGCACCGCTGCCCAAAGGATTTTTGTTGGTAATGGCATACGCCGCCGACAACATTTCAAGATCATCAACAAGGCTCTCCGCATAGGCACTAAGCCAAAGCCCTGCAGAAGAAGGCATGGCTAATTGCAGATGGGTGTAGCCCGGTATCAGCTTGTCCCGGTTGTCATTGGCCTGCTGCATCAACACATCAAACAACAGGCTAACCTCTTCAACAATATGCTTAATGGCATCGCGCAAAAAAAGCTTGATGTCAACGGCCACCTGATCATTTCTGCTTCTACCGGTATGAATTTTTTTTCCGGCATCTCCTACCATTCGCGTCAGTTCCACTTCAATGTAAGAATGAATGTCTTCCACTTCGTCCGGTAAAGAAAACCCGGGCTGCGATACTATATCCATCAATATATCGAGCCCCTTGTTTAGTGCCTCAAGTTCATCGCCGGTAAGCAATCCCACTTCAGCAAGCATGGCAGCATGTGCCTTATTGCCCGTAACGTCGTAGCGGGCTAGTAGTGTATCAAACTCCCTATCGCGACCAACCGTAAACAACTCTACAGCTTCCGCAATCTGTGTCTTATCCTTTTGCCAGAGTTTCATGCCTCATCAGGGTTATGAATTTTATTAATGTAGTTATCTATCAATTGAATGTAGCCCGCTATACCTTTCTCAATTTCATCGAGAAAAATAAATTCATCGGCCATATGACTTCTTGCACTATCGCCGGGTCCCATTTTTAATGCAGGAAAAGGCATAAGTGCTTTATCGCTTGTGGTAGGAGAACCGTAGTAAGACAATCCTAATGCTCTGCCAGCCTCTACCAAGGGATGGTGCAGCGGTATGAGTGTGCTACGCAATCGCATGCTGCGTGGTTTTAATTCGCTTGACACAATTGCACTCACCTGCTGCAGCACTTCTTCAAAACCGCATAATTCGTTTAGCCTGAAATCAATTACATAATGACATTGAGAAGGAACCACATTGTGCTGCTTATTCTCTGTCTCCATCACCGTTACTGAAAGCCTGCTATCACCCAGTAAATCGCTGGCTTTATCAAAAGAAAAATTGCGCAGTTTAGCAATATCCTCGACGGCAATGTACAATGCATTCACCCCTTCGTTTCGTGCAGCGTGTCCTGCCTTGCCTGCAGCATAAGCATCCACCACCATCAGGCCACGTTCGGCAATTGCCATTTGCATAAGGGTAGGTTCACCCACAATGGCGCAACTAATATTATGCAAATATGGAAGCACCATTTCAATGCCGCCTGTACCACTTATTTCTTCTTCTGCCGTGGCAGCAATAGCAATATTCATGGGCAATTCGGCATCATAGTAATGCGTAAATGTTGCGAGCAAGGAAACCAGGCAACCTCCGGCATCGTTACTACCGAGACCATATAATTTTCCTTGCTCTACCGTGGCCGCAAAAGGATCCCTTGTGTAGCTCTTCGCAGGCTTCACCGTATCGTGATGGCTGTTGAGTAACAAGGTGGGCAAATCATCTCTGAAATGCTTGTTGTACGCGATTATGTTATTGCCAATACGCGAACTACTAACACCATTGGATTGTAAATACTGCTCTATAATAGTTGCAGTTCCATCCTCTGCTTTGCTAAACGATGGCTCAGCAATTAAAGCCTTTAGCAATGTACATGCCGACTGTGTATGATGCATTATCGAAATCATATGGCAATCAAACTTTGTAATGTATCAATGTTTATGGCCGTAAAATCTGGCATGGCAGCCCTCGCACCTGCCTCTTGCAATTCGTATGCTGCATGACTGGTAGTAATACCCACCACAGCCATGCCTGCAGCAACAGCGGCCTGCACTCCATGCACCGTGTCCTCGAATACGCAACAGCAGTTTGGCGCTTTCCCAAGCTGCTCACAAGCCGCCTCGTAAACCGCAGGCGAAGGCTTACCTTCCTTCACCTCTGTGCTGGTTACCACCACATCAAAATAATTTTGCAGCCCAAGCGCATTAATGGTAAAGCGGGCATTATACTCATCTGCAGCAGTAGCTACTGCCAGAGATAAGCCTGCGTTTTTTACCTCGTGTATAAATGAAAGCAGGCCCGGCGTTGGTACCACACTACCACTATATAACTCACGAAAAATAGATTCTTTCTCCTCGCCCAAAGCTTTCGACTGTTCTGTACTGATCTGCGAACCAAATATGCGCGGCATAATATCATAAATGGTACCATGATGTACGGCATCAAATTCCCTTTGCGTCATGTTGATGCCATGCCGCATAAAAAAGATCTTCCAGCTTTCCATGTGGTATGGCAAACTGTTTACCATGGTTCCATCCATATCAAATATTACGGCAGTAATTGGTTTCATAAAGTGATGAGCGTACCTGCCTTTTCAGTCGAAGTATTTTTTACGATATCATCTGCATGCCCAATCAACACTGTTTTAACACCGGAATGCAGCGAAGCAAATGCATTGTCAATCTTGGGCAACATCCCGGCAAACAACTTACCATCTGCCTTTAAATCTTCATACAATGATGGATCAATTTTCGGAATTACCGATTGTTCATCGTTCACATTTAATAAAACGCCGGACTTTTCAAAACAATATACCAAATGCGTATTGCATTGAGCACCCATGGCCGATGCAACGGCTGAAGCAATGGTATCGGCATTGGTATTTAACAACTGTCCGTTGCCATCATGCGTGATGGGTGCCATCACGGGGCAGTATCCGCTATCGAGCAAAGCCCCTAATGCATTGCTGCTTACAGCATCAATATCGCCGGCAAAACCATAGTCAGTATCCTTACGGCCAATATCACTATCAGCTTTTCGCTTATGGGCCAATATAGCGTTGCCATCAGCACCACAGAGGCCAAAAGCATTGCAACCTGCCGCCTGCAACAGGCTAACAATTGTTTTATTTACCAGGCCGGCATATACCATGGTAACAATCCTTAGTGTGGCAGCATCCGTAATGCGTCTGCCGTCTACCATCTGCTGTTCTATTCCCAAAGATGCCGCCATTGTTGTGGCAAGCTTTCCGCCGCCATGCACCAATATCTTCTTTCCTTTTATCGAGGCAAATGCCTTGATAAAGCGAAGTAAATTTTCTTCATTATCAATTACGTTCCCACCAATTTTTATCACATATAAATCGGTCATAGGCCCAGCATTTTTGCCAGCACAGATTGTGCAGACCATACCCTATTACCTGCCTGCCGGGTAACCAGACTATTGGCACTATCCAGCAATGCCCCGCTTAATTCTACATTTCTACGAACAGGAAGACAATGCATGATGCCGGCGTTACGAGTTACGGATAGGCGCTCGGGGGTAAGCATCCAGTCGTGCTTTGCTTCCAGCAGCTTACCATATGGCTCAACGCTGCTCCAGTTTTTTACATAAATAAAATCAGCATCAGCAATTGCTTTATCCTGATTGTATTCAATGGTTGCACCTTTTGTAAATTTTGGATCCAGTTCCATGCCCTCCGGATGAGCAATCACAAAATCCGCATGCTGCCAGGCTATCACCCATTCGGCAAAACTATTGGCAACGCATTGCGGCAAAGGTTTTACATGCGGTGCCCAGGTAAGTACAACTTTGGGGCGATGTTTTACTGTTCCGGCGCGCAACACTTCTTCCATCGTTACAATATCGGCAAGCGATTGCAGGGGATGCCTTGTGGCACTTTCCAGACTCAATACCGGTATGCCGCTATGTTTGGCAAATTGATGAATAATCTGTTCGCTGTAATCGTCTTGCTTTGACAGTAACCCTGGAAAACTGCGCACAGCCAGTATATCAAAATACTGACCCAATACCGGCGCAGCATCTTTAATATGCTCAACAGTTGTACCATTCATCACCACATCATCTTCAAATTCAAGCCGCCATCCGTCTTTATCAACGTTAAACACAATGGCATCCATCCCCAAATTTGCAGCTGCAATTTGCGTGCTTATGCGTGTACGCAGCGATGGATTTAAAAAGAGCAAACCCAGTCGCTTATCCTTTCCACCGGCCTTATGCAACAGCGGATGCTGCTTATACATTAGTGCCGTGTCTACCAGAGTTTGGATATCGCCAGCATCGTTAACTGAGAAAAAAGTTTTCATGAAGCGGAGTGTGTTGGCGCATTAGCTTCTACCTGATGCAAAGCCTGCTGCATATTTTCAATAAACAAATCAATTTCAATACTACTAAGGGCAAGCGAAGGCAGGAGTCTTACCACGTTAGGCTTTGCTTCGCCGGTAAAGGTGAAATAATGCTTAAGCAGAACAGCACGCACTGCCGCATGTTCCTCTTCAACATCAAAACCAATCATTAATCCCCTGCCTCTAAGGTTTTTGATGCCGGACATTTTTTGCAGAGCAGTCATTAATTTCTCTCCGGCAAAAATTGCATTGTCCATCAAACTTTCTGCTTCCATTACTTCAAGTACCGCCAGGGCAGCAGCACAAGCCAATGGATTGCCACCAAATGTAGTTCCCAACATACCATGCTTGGGCTTTATATGCGGTGCAATAAGGCAACCACCAACCGGAAATCCATTACCCATACCCTTGGCCATCGTATAGATGTCGGCATTAACACCGGCATAATCATGCGAAAAAAACCTGCCGGTACGCCCGTAGCCGCACTGCACACTATCTGCTATATACAATGCACCATATTGGTCGCAAAGTGAACGAATGAGCTGCAAAAATTGGGGCGTAGCTTCTCTGATGCCGCCCACCCCTTGTATACCTTCAATTATTACTGAACTAATCTTATCGCCGGATTTTGTAAAAAAATCCTGCAATGCATGCTCATCATTTAAGGGCAAAAAATGAATGTTATCATTTTTATTGACAGGGGCTACAATGGCAGGATTATCCGTAACAGCAACGGCAAGCGACGTCCGTCCGTGAAATGACTTTCTAAAACTAACAATAACATTGCGGTTGTTGTAAAAGGAGGCAAGCTTTAAAGCATTCTCGTTGGCTTCGGCTCCGCTGTTCACTAAAAAAAGCTGATAGTCGGGCTTACCTGAAAGCTTTCCTAACTTGTCCGCCAATGCACGCTGTTCTTCCAATATAACTGAGTTGCTGTAAAATGCTATTTTTTGCAATTGATCTTCAATCCGCGATACCCAATGCGGATGACTATGCCCAATGCTGATAACCGCATGACCTCCATACATATCTAAATAGCGTTGGCCTGTATGGTCCCACACATAACTACCCAAAGCCTTACTAACTTTAATTGGGTTAAGCGGATATACATCAAATAATGGCATGGTAAGAGAATGAGTTGGTTAGAAAAATGAAGCTTTTAACTGCAGTCCGGTTTGCTCTTTCAGACCAAACATGATATTCATATTTTGAACAGCCTGCCCACTAGCACCCTTCAATAGATTATCGATTGTACTGTGTACCACCAGTGTATCGCCCTGTTTTTCTATTTGCAACAAACACTTATTGGTGTTTACTACCTGTTTCAAATGCAACGCGTTGGTGGTAACATGGGTAAAAACCGCATTGGCATAAAATGCGGAATAGATAGCCACGAGATCATCTAACTGCAAATCTGTTTCCAGCATACTGCTAACAAATATGCCACGGGCAAAATCGCCACGCCATGGCACAAATCTTATAGCATCTCCTGACGGGGCTTTATGCAAGGGAGCTAACTGTTGCAATTGATTAATGCTTTCTGTAATTTCTCCCAAATGCTGATGGGTAAGTGTTTTGTATGCCTGTACATTATTTTGTCGCCAGCTAAAATGACTGGTAGCACTCAACGCCTGCCCTGCACCGGTACTGCCTGTAATACCTGTGGTGTGCACTTTACCTAGTAATCCTTTTGCGGCTAAGGGCAATAACCCCAATTGTATGGCCGTTGCAAAACAGCCTGGATTAGCTATATTTTCCGCAGTAGCTATTTGTGCAAGATTTAATTCGGGTAATCCATATACAAAGCTCCTACCCTCAAAAACGCTGTCTTCGTGAAGGCGAAAATCATTTCCCAAATCAATTATTCTGATATGCCTGTCAATAGAATTTTCGGCTATAAATTTCCTGGCCTGACCATGACCTGAGCATAAAAAAAGTACATCAATATCCTGATGATGACCTTCAGCAAAAAGAAGATCACATTCGCCTACCAAATCACCGTGAACTTCAGCAACCAATTTACCGGCATTACTACTGCTTTGCACGAAGCAGATCTGTGCATGAGGATGACGTAACAGAATCCTGATTAACTCGCCTCCGGTGTAGCCCGCTCCGCCAATTATACCTATCCTAATAAGCTGATTCATCGTTTGTATTTAGATCCTCGTGTGCTATTATAATATACCGTGATGGCAGGTCACCTGCACCTATAAGTTCGTATTGATGCCCAGCCTGCAATAGAAGTCCCTGACCGGCTACCAATAACAATTGCTTACCGGAAGAAATAACCAACAAACTACCCTGTAGCATATGCAGGTATTGCAATCCTTCCGCTATATGCGAGGCATGGATATTGCCAAAGCAATTCAACACATTGGCCTGCACCTGCCATCCATTATGCTGATGAGAAATAGCGCAAGCATCCGCTTCTAATGCCTTAATTGTTTTAATGGGCGATATGGAATCAAATAATACTGCCACCGCTATTTACACTATTCCAGATTCTGGTTTGATTGCCGAAAATTTTGCTGAAACCCTTTACATCATCTCCTGTATAGCCTGTATTCATTTCACCATACTTGCCAAATTTGCTACTCATAAGATCGAACTCGCTTTCAATGCCATTAATAACAAATCGATATGGCATAAGCGTTACAAATACCTTACCCGTTACATTGCTTTGTGTATGTAGCATAAACGCCTCAATATCTCGCATCACAGGATCGAGTATCTGCCCTTCGTGCAACCAATTTCCATAAAACAAAGCCAGTTGATCTTTCCAATTAAGCTGCCATTTGGTGAGCACATGTTTTTCCAACGCGTGATGCGCTTTGATAATAACTATGGGTGCAGCGGCTTCAAATCCAACACGGCCTTTGATACCAATAATGGTATCGCCCACATGCATATCTCTGCCAATACCATACGGTGCTGCCAGTTGTTGCAAATGTTGTATGGCATCTACAGGGTGCTCATAGGGTTTGTTATCAATTCCCACCAACTCGCCAAGTTGAAAATGCAATAAGACTTCACGCGGTTCAACTGCTGTAACCTGCGTAGGCCAGGCATCTTCGGGCAACATGCCATTGCTGTTAAGCGTTTCCTTGCCACCCACACTTGTACCCCATAAACCTTTATTGATGCTATACGCTGCCTTTTCAAAATTCATGTCCACACCCTGCTGCTTAAGATAGTCGATCTCTTGCTCCCTGCTTAACTTCAAATCGCGGATAGGTGTTATAATATGTACATCAGGTATCATGATATGGAAAACCATATCGAAGCGTACCTGATCATTTCCCGCACCTGTGCTGCCATGTGCCACAGTTGCGGCACCTATTTCGCGGGCATGGCGGGCAATATTCATCGCCTGTACAAGTCTCTCTGCACTTACGCTAAGCGGATAGGTATTGTTCTTCAATACATTACCATACACTAAAAACCTTATGATCCGGTCGTAATAGTCTTTTACAGCATCTACGGTAGTATGCGATACCACTCCGAGTGTATAGGCATGTGCTTCAATTTGTTCCAACTCAGCAGTGCTGAAACCGCCCGTATTTACAATTACACTGTGTACTTCATATCCTTTTTCACTTAGGTACTTAACGCAATAAGTTGTATCGAGGCCGCCGCTAAAACCAAGTACAAGTTTTTTATTTTTCATAATAGTATATCTGCAGGGTTATGCCTTATAAAATCTGTTTATGTTTTTGAGTATGCTTCCACCAGATTTGGTTTTATCAAATCGGTCGCGCCACTTTTTTTTAATTCGCAGCCAACGCTCATAAATTCTCGATTTTTCCTGGAACGCTTCCGAAGTTTCTTTTGGCGTGTAATGGTCGGCAGGATCGTAAAGCATGGCGGTACAAATGCAATTGGTGCGCCCCTTTGCCATTAATATATCATAGTTCACACAGCTTTTGCAGCCGGCCCAGAAGGCCTCGTCCTGCGTAAGTTCACTGTAGGTTACAGGTTCATAGCCAAGGTCACTGTTTATCTTCATCACAGCAAGACCAGTTGTAAGTCCAAAAATTTTTGAATTAGGATAAATCGTTCGGCTCAGATTAAATATAGATTTTTTGATAGCCTTTGCGAGACCCGCTTTTCTAAATGGCGGTGCTACTATAAGGCCGCTATTGGCAACGTATTCGCCATGACTCCATGTTTCAATATAGCAAAAGCCTGCCCAAATGCCAGTGTTTTTCTCAAAAGCAATAATCGCTTTTCCCTCAAGCATTTTCTGTTTTACATATTCGGGGCTGCGTTTGGCAATACCGGTGCCACGGGCTTTAGCGCTACTTTCATACTCTTCGCAAATAATTGTGGCGAAATCGGTATGGGTAGCATTGGCAATAAGTATATCAAAATCGGACGGCTGCATGCTAAAAAAAGAAAAAGGGATGATTGTATTACGAACACCAAACCATTATAACGGGTTTGTGAAAAGAAATCGACGTATAGAGCAGGAGTATCAACGTCGAACCACCCTCACACATCGGCGGGCGAAACAGTTATCAAATACCAACATCGAAGGGCAATCAAACTGCCTGAACCATGGCGCTGCTATGGCTGCTTCCTGGATAACCGATGGGTAAAAAATATTCACTGACGTGTAATGTTAGAGATGCAAATAAACTAAATCGTTCAAATTACAAGTTCTATTTTTTGTAATTAAGAGGATATAAACAAAATGACCCGGAGAACCGGGCCATTTATTAGAATGCATCATGAGAAAAAATGCTGTAGGGGAAGGACTTGAACCTTCACGGAGAAGTTAGCATCAGCGCATCGAAGTCGAGAAGCAACTCCCGGCCGAATGGTGGTCAACCCCAGTCGGTCCCTCCTAGGCGGGATCGGCGTTACGCTGTGTTTGTCCTTTGCTCTCCACCCGCGAGACAAGCGGGCATGTCTGCCAAATTTCATCACCCCACAAATTGCCGTCGCTCGAACAAGCGACGAAAGAACTTAAAAGCTGTAGGGGAAGGACTTGAACCTTCACGAGGTGGTTAGCTGGTGTACAAGCCGGCTTTCAAAGCCGGAATGACTTTAGTGGTCAACCCTGGTCGGGACCGTTCCGTAAGGCGGAACGGTGCGGCGCTATACACAGTTTATCCCTGGCAACATTAATGTTAGCCTCCTCACCCGCGAGACAAGCGGGCATGTCTGCCAAATTTCATCACCCTACAATTTTTCAAAAAACTTAGCCTGTTCAGGTATATTGTATTTAAACACAATGTATGTTTAAAGGTACAAGTTCTAAAACGGCTTGCTTTGCTGAATGCAATATTAAATGAATCGAACATTTCATTCCGAATATTTCAATCATTATAAGCAAAGTTTCGAATTTATGCACCAAACCCTCATATTCTTTTAAAAACAATTAAACCTTCCGAAGAAAATGGCAAGTAAACCTAACCTTGACAAACTTGATTTGCAGATCATTCAGCACATGATGGAAAGTGCTGAAACCTCATACGCTGAACTTGGTAAGAAATTTTTTGTAAGTGGTGGCACCATTCATGTGCGCATCAAAAAGCTACAGGAAATGGGCATTGCTAAGGGCACCCGCCTGGCCGTAGATACTCGCGAACTGGGGTACGACGTGATTGCCTTTTTGGGCATTTACCTCGAAAAAAGCTCGCTTTACGATTCTGTGGCAAGAGAACTAATGAAGATTCCGGAAATTGTTCGACTTAACTATACCACCGGCAACTATAGCATGTTTGCCGAAATTGTCACTAAAGACATCAGGCAATTGCGCAATGTGTTGCACGATCAGCTTCAAAAAATAAAGGGCATTGAGCGCACTGAAACCTTCATTTCGCTCGAAGAAAGCTTTTCAAGGAACATCACGGTCATAGAAGACTAAACCCATCGGGCACAGTTTTCAGCCAATTGGCGGCCTCAAAAAACAAGGGGGCTGAGGTAACTTTTTGTACTTAAACTTAATATTGCGCCACAGGGTAGCGGGGCTAAATTTGTAGCAACCTCAGTTGTAGTAAGCGCTGGGCTTGGCAGAAATACAATCGGCCAATGCACCTCCTAAAGCCAATAGCATCAAGTACATGAAGGACAAATTAATTCCAAGAGATATAAGTTGGTTAAGTTTTAATGCCAGGGTATTGCAGGAAGCAAATGACCCAACGGTTCCGTTACGGGAACGCATTCGCTTTCTGGGTATTCACAGCAATAATCAGGATGAATTCTTCCGGGTAAGGGTTGCTACGCTAAAGCGCATGATTGAAGTGATTCAGAAGGGGGCGAAAGCACCCATGCACCTCGAACAATTTGCCGATAAAATTCTGGAAGACATACACCGTATAGTGTTGCAGCAGCAAAGTGAATTTTCGCGCATTTGGGATAGTATCGTAGAGGAACTTAAAAAAGAGAAAATCTATTTTCTGGAAGAACAGGATCTCAACGCAGAGCAAAAGTTGTTTGTAGAGGACTATTATGATAAGGTCGCAAGTCCCAATATCATTCCACTAATGATAGAAAGTATTGTTGATATGCCTTACCTCCGGGACAAGTCGTTGTATCTGGCCGTTGTAATGCGTAAACAAAAATCGGCGTACGATCAGAAATATGCTTTAATAGAAGTGCCTTCAAAAACAGTTGGCAGGTTTATTCAGCTGCCATCACAGACCCCCGGCACCCAAAACATCATGCTGCTGGAAGATCTTATCCGATGTAATCTGCCTAACATCTTTTCTTATTTCGGATATGATCATTATTCTGCCCACATTGTAAAGGTGACGAAAGACGCGGAAATGGATATTGAAAATGATATTGATACCACACTGGCCAGCAAAATAGAAAAGGGCTTGAAAAAGCGCAGGCAGGGTAAGCCGGTACGATTTGTATATGACAAGGAAATAGATGCCGGATTACTTAGCTATTTGATAAGAAGGTTGAAGCTTACCAATAAGGACAATATTATTCCCGGTGGCCGCATTCATAATTTTCGCCACTTCATGGACTTCCCTGATATTTTCAAATCAAAAAGTAACCGGCAGCCTCCGTTTACGCATCCCTCGTTTGCAACACACAAACGGGTAACTGATGTGATTCTGCATCAGGATATTTTATTAAACTTTCCCTACCACTCGTTTACCTCGCTTATCCATTTGCTGCGCGAAGCAGCTATGGATCCTGATGTTACTGCTATTAAACTTACCGCCTACAGATTGGCATCCAATAGCCGGATAATAAACGCGCTTATTAACGCTGTACGCAATGGTAAAAAAGTATTGGTGGTACTGGAATTGCGGGCGCGGTTTGACGAAGAAGCCAATCTTGAATGGAAGGATACGCTGGAACAGGAAGGTGTAGAAGTAATTACAGGTGTGCCTAACATGAAAGTGCACGCAAAGCTTTGTGTAATTACCAAGAAAAAGGGGCGCAAAACATTGCGATATGGATTTGTGAGTACCGGGAACCTCAATGAAAGTACCGCAAAAATATATGGTGACCATTGCCTGCTTACAGCCAATAAGAAAGTAATGGATGATATCGAAAGGGTATTCCAGTACATAGCCAATCCAGCTGCAGGCCTACAACCAATAAGGCAATGCAAGACATTATTGGTTTGCCCCACGGGGATGCGCAAAGACATTCAGTCACTAATTAATAATGAAATAAGCAACGCTGCCAATGGCAACCCGGCTGAAATTATCCTAAAGGCAAATGCATTGAGTGATGAGATTCTCATTCATCATTTATACATAGCGGCAAAGTCCGGAGTGACGATTAAACTAATTATCAGAGGAATATTTTGCGGCAAGTTCGACAAGATTAAAGCAAGTGAAACACCCTATTGTATCAGCATCGTGGACGAATATCTTGAGCATGCAAGGGTGATGGTTTTTCATAATGCAGGCAAGCCCAAAGTATTTATTTCAAGTGCTGACTGGATGGTACGCAACCTTGATCATAGGATTGAAGCAGCAGTCCCCATTTTTGATGAGGCCATAAAGAAAGAATTGCTGGAGATTTTGCAGATACAGCTATCCGACAATATGAAAGCCCGGCTACTAGACAGTAATCTCAATAATAACTACGTAGGTTCCGGCAGCAAAAAGCGCCAAAAATCGCAGATAGAAACCTATAATTACTTATCGCAAAAGGCTAACGCAGCACTTAGCTTAAAAGCTTAGTGCTGAAGGTTTTATGGTTTGGCTAAATAAACCGTAATTTGACTTATGCGACTGGCAGCAATAGACATAGGAAGTAATGCGGCGCGATTGCTGATAAAAGAGGTATTGTCCACCAAAGACAATGAACCCTTTTTCAATAAACTCAACTTAGTACGGGTTCCCCTTAGGTTGGGTTTTGACGTATTTAGTGAAGGGCGGATTTCGGACAAACGAATTGATATGGTTATGCGTACCATGAAAGCTTACCGCCATTTAATGGATGCTTATGAGGTTGACAAGTATATCGCATGCGCTACAAGTGCTATGCGCGATGCTATCAACGCCGAGTACATATTGCTACGGGTCAAAATGGAAACGGGTATCAATATTGAAGTAATTAGTGGCTCCGACGAAGCTGCACTCATATATGAAAATCATATTGCAGAACATATGGACAGTGCGCACAATTATCTATATGTAGATGTAGGCGGAGGTAGTACCGAACTTACTTTGTTTGGCAAGGGTCAGCTTATTTTTAAAGAGTCATTTAACATAGGTACCATACGATTGTTGCAAGGATCAATTGACGAAAATGCCTGGGACAAAATGAAAGACAGGCTCAGAAAAAAATTAAAGGGCATTGGCGATGTTGTAGTGATAGGTACCGGAGGTAACATCAACAAAATATTTAGCCTTAGCAAGCGCAAAGATGGAAAGCCACTTAGTGTAGAAACGCTTCGCGACTTCTACCGAGAATTCAATGGCTTTACTGTGGATGAAAGAATGGAACGCTACGGCATGCGGCGCGACAGAGCCGATGTAATTGTACCTGCTTTACAAATTTACATCAACGTGATGCGATGGGCAGATGCTGATGAAATTTATGTGCCAAAAATTGGTCTTGCCGATGGTTTAATTCACCATTTGTACGATGAAATAAAATCCTGAAACCGTTTCAGGTACTTTGATGCATATTATTTAACCAATTATACTTCTACGGTGAGCATACATAGCGAAGCAAAAAGAGTGACAACTAACACTCTGCAAAAGATGAAAGAGGCTGGTGAGAAAATAGCTATGATTACGGCTTACGACTTCTCATTTGCCAGATTAATGGACGAATCGGGGGTGGATGTAATATTAGTGGGCGACAGCGCAAGCAATGTGATGGCGGGCCATGAAACTACTGTACCCATTACCTTAGATCACATGATATATCATGCGCAAACTGTGGTACGTGGGGCCAAGCGCAGTTTGGTGCTGGTTGATTTACCTTTTGGCTCCTATCAAAGCAATAGCGATGTTGCATTGGCAAGTGCCATACGGGTTATGAAAGAATCCGGCGGCCATGCCATTAAGCTTGAAGGGGGGCGCGAAGTAGCGGAAAGCATTAGCCGGATAGTGCACGCTGGTATTCCCGTAATGGGACATCTTGGCCTTACCCCGCAAAGCATTTATAAGTTTGGCACTTATGGCGTTAGGGCAAAAGAAAAAGATGAAGCAGAAAAGCTAAAGGAAGACGCGTTGATTTTACAAGAGGCGGGATGCTTCGGCATTGTACTTGAAAAAATTCCGGCAAGTTTGGCAAAAGAAGTTTCTGCAAGTATTGCTATTCCTACTATTGGTATTGGAGCAGGCCCGCATTGTGATGGGCAAGTATTGGTAATGCATGATATGCTGGGCATAAATCACGAGTTTAAACCAAGGTTCCTGCGTACGTATCTCAATCTCCATGAACAAATAACCGGCGCTGTTCAGCAATATGTTGCTGACGTCCGGAGCGGAGATTTTCCTAATGAAAGAGAGTCTTACTGAGCAAACTACGGCGTAAGAATTTTGATTCGTTTGATTTTTACCACCGGGTTAAAATATTGCCCCTCCTGCGGACGGCTTTGTATTGCCCTCACCACTTTCATACCTTTCACCACTCGCCCAAATGCTGCATAACCATATCCATCAGCATTATTTTTACCGCCTTTGTCAAAGCCCGGCTGTTCGCCAATACAAATAAAGAACTCAGTGGAAGCTGTTCCGGTATCCTGTCTGGCAAAACTAAGTGTGCCATCCATATGAGACAAACCGGTAATACCTGTGTGTTCATGTACGATTCGCCGGCGTGATTGCTCTACTCCTGGCTTCTGCCATATACCACCTTGAATTAAATTACTTTTCGGCACGCCACTCGGTTGATTTTCGTCGCTCAACACGCGATAAAATGCTGCATCGGCATAGTAATCCTGTTTAATATTATTGACAAAAGCCGTTGCCGATACCGGAGCCACATCGCTATTTAATATTGCATAAATATCACCCACTTCTGTTTCAATAACAATAAGCGGAAGTCCTTTGCTCTCAATACCATGGCCGCATGACACGTTTAACCAGGTGCTTAATACAATAAAAAATATGTAGCATTTATATTTCATAGATATCCCTTTCCGTTACGGCCATTTAACCAGCAAGCCACCCATTGTCCAACGCTTTGGCATCACACTACCAAGCAAATCGCTATAGGATAGGTTCCCCACATTATCAACTTGAATAAAGGCCGATAGCCATGTAAATATTTTACTCTGCATTTTGAGGTTGCATACAAAATATTCTTCAGCCACTTTAGCATTGATAGCAGTTGCTGTTCTTTCATCGCGTTGTTTATACACGCCATTTGCTGAAACGCTTATACGGCCAACTGTATAGGTGACATAAAAGTTTGTAAGGAAGCGAGCATGTGAGCTAAGGTAGAATCCGGGATTACCTTCTTCGATTTCTGTTTGCAGAAGAACCCCTCCAATTCCAAATTGCAACAGCTGTCTTTTCCAACTCGCAGTATAATTGATGTCAGCTTCTACACCGGATATATTAGTTCTGGCCACATTGCTGGCCAAGGCATACTGACCACCGGGAACCAAATTTTCTTTTCGCGGCATATCGATATATGCAGTTGGAACAAAATCAATAACATTCTGTTGCTGTCTGCTAAAAAAAGTAGTGCTGATGCGGAATCCCTTTGCGGCAAAATAATCTGCACCTGCTTCATAACTCAATGATGACTCTGCAATAAGGTTGGGATTACCAATACTTCCGCTGCGCACAATGGATCGGTTGTAATTATTAAAGCGCTCTGTAAAATCTGCATCACGCAAAGTTCGACCAATAGCTCCTCTGAGTTGGAACTTCCCTGTTTTGTACGAAGCAGTAAACTGTGGAACGGGCTCCCATCCTCCGCGCTCGTTATATTCTAACCGAAGAGCCGGTGCAATAGAAAAGCCTTCGGCCAATATTTGCTGCCAAACAATAAAAAAACCAACTTGATTTACAGTATGATTGCCCCTATCGTTGCTGGCAATTTTCTTATTGAGCCACTGCAATCCGCCGATAAACGAAGTCTTTGAAGACAAACTTAGAGTAGCGGAAGAAAATATTTGAGTGAGTTTACTGGTATTATCATTAGGCGATAAGCCGCTATTAAACTGAAAACGATCATTAAGCCATTTGTAGCCCCCCTGCAGATTCCAATGGAATTTGCCCTTCCGGTAGCCAACCTGCATCTGACTCCAAAAAGTCTTTACCCGTTCATTTGCTGTATCGCTTACAAATGTGGTGTAGAAGTTTTGAGCACCAAAGTCCCGATAATCATAAGCCATCCTTACTGCGGCATACCAATTTTCATTTAGGCTAACGGCATAAGAAACGGAAGCGGTTGAGTTATCAAAATATCCACGAGTGCCACGTTGCGGCTGCCCCTTACTATGGTTAGACAAAAGGCCTCCCGATAAAAAATGATTGCCATCACCATAGCTGAATCCCGCTCTTGCATTTATTAAATCGTATTCACCCATGGTAATGGCTGCATCCACATGTTTACTTTGCTTTCTCGCAAATGATTTGGTGATAATCTGAATTACGCCACCAACGGCTTCGGTTCCATAAATAGCAGATGCCGGACCCTTAAGCACTTCAATGCGATCAATTTCCGAAGGTGCAATTGGGATGTACGCACTGAAATGCCCGGTATTGGGATCGTTGAGCCTTAGACCATCCAGCAAGACCAATACCTGCTGAAATGTGCCGCCACGTATGGAGATATCCGCTTGCGCACCCATTGGTCCGCGGGATTGCAACTCCAGGCCGGGTATATAGCGCAACAATTCATCGATACTGTTTACGGGTAATTGTGCAAACATGTCGCCTTTTATCACTTGAATATTTCTGCCTGTTCTAGATGAGGGTGTAGCCTGGAGATCCGCTGTCACTGTTACCGGATCCAGTAGGTTAGTATCAGGCAACCCTGTTTGACACCATGCTTTTGGCCAGCTATAAAAAACAATGAATGCTATTGTAAGGTAAAAATGAATCCGCATAAACCCGCAATGAATAAAATGTGTAGACGCTGACAAATAAAATACATCTGCTAGCTTCAACGCCGGTCGGCAAATATATTGGCGTAGGTTAGAAATAGGGAGACTTTACCCATGTGGTGGATGTGCTGTTTATTTGTGGACAATCTGAAAGCTACATCCTGCGTTATTTATCGGTACTTTATTGCAGGGTTTATGCTTAAACGCCCGGCTGCAACTTTTGAAATGCGACTTATTAAAAACAAATATCTTATTGCGCTGATTGCTTTTGTCGTTTGGATCACATTTTTTGACAAGAATAATTTGCTTACACAGCGAGAGCGAAAGCAAGAGTTAAATGCCACAAAGCAAAAATTGGATTACTATAAAACGGCCATTGAAGATACGCGCAAGGAGCTTAAGGCACTTAGAGATGATCCGGCTACAATTGAAAAGTACGCCCGGGAAAAATATTTGATGCGTAAGCCTGATGAGATAATTTTTTTGGTGCCATTGGCATCAGATTCTCTACCGAATTAAATTCTTCTTTACCATTTTGGTTGGAAGTTATAGGGGCTATGCCTGATAGTTATAGACGCAAAAAAGCCGCTTCAAGATTGAAACGGCTTAATTGTAATAAATATGGCAGCTACCTACTCTCC
>JAHEMO010000164.1 GCA_024643625.1 Chitinophagaceae bacterium | reverse complement strand
GTGAAAGGTGAGGCGCTTTACGGCATCCTTGCTGCCGCAAAACACTACGGCAAGGCGGTAAGGGTTGGTGCTTAGCAAAGTACTTACCAATGGATTTTTCTGCTCATCAAAAGCCAGAAAAGCACCCTGCCGGATTTTTTCCGGTGGCTTGCTTATGGCGATATTTATCTCTTCAGGGTCTTTTAGAATCTTCTTGGCAAGGTCGCGGATTTTGGGCGGCATGGTAGCGCTGAAAAGCATGCTTTGGCGCTGTGCAGGCAGGTGGCCCAGTATGCGCATAATGTCGCCATGAAAGCCCATATCGAGCATGCGGTCTGCTTCATCCAGCACCAAATATTGCAGGCCGTTAAGTTTGGCGTAGCCCATATTAAGGTGAGCAATCATGCGGCCCGGGGTGCAAATAATAATGTCGGCGCCGCTGCTCAGCGCTTTCTTTTCCTGGGTAAACAAGTCGCCGTCGCCACCGCCATACACCGATATGCCGCTTATTTCGGTAAAATAGCTCATGCCTTCCAAAGCCTGACTAATCTGCACCGCCAGCTCACGGGTGGGTACTATAATCATGGCATTTACGCTATGGTGGTCGCGGGGCTCGGTGAGCATGCGGTGAATTAAAGGCAAAAGGAAGGCTGCCGTTTTACCGGTACCTGTTTGGGCACTGGCTATCACGTCTTTACCTTGCATAATAATAGGAATCACCTGCTGTTGCACGGGTGTGGGCTGCTTGTATCCCATAGCATCAATGCTATCCTGCAGTCGGGGGTCGAAGTTGAATTGATCGAATGTCACAGGGCGCAAAGAAAGGGATAGAAAATTGGGATAGGAATATTTTGTATAAACAGTTCCTACAGCGACGCCCGCTTTTGACTTTTTCTGACCCCCAAAAAACAGGTGAGGGCCGCATAAAGCTATTACCAAGGGTAAGTTTATTGCAAGTGAAACAAAAGCAAATTAATCAGCACTTGCCAATCGTTTCATCCTGAAAAATTGGATAGCCATGTAACCGACAACAGCCCAAACCGAAAGAGTGATTGCCGAAATAAGAAACAAAAGCCAATAGGGTACCAATGTCCTGTCCGACCAAAGGTTACGAGCGTCTGTATTGGCGGCCAAAGCGGTGGGCTTACCCCATGGCACTACGGCTTGCAATTGCAGATTGCCATAGGTATCATTATCTACAATAGCTGCTATTAAAACAATATTTCCCTGTTCATCACCGGGTATGCCTTCACGATCAAAACTCGCTATAGCTTCTCCCGATTCATCAATAGTAAAAGACTCCTCCTCACCAACAGAAAGGTTTGAAGTAAGCCGCCTGATGCCAACTTTTACATCCCCCTCTGTTACTGGTTGCCATGTGCCGTCATTTTGCATCGCAAGCAGTTGTACACGCACCGACCTGCTTGAGCCATCATTTATGGTGTCTATAGCCAATTTTGCTTTTGAAATTGTCAGGTCACTGTGAGTTGCACCGAAAGGCGCTGCTGCATCCGCTATGGCAAGGAAGGTATGCGTAACCGAGGATTTCCAGGCTTCTGCAAGCGATGCTGGAATTGCCACACTAGCTAATCCCTTTTCATCGGTTATGCAACTGTCAATCAAAAATGCTTCGCTGCTATCAGCATCCAGGTACACTTTTACTTTTACGCCCTTTGCTGGCTTGAACAAACGTCCATCCTTGGTTTTGGCCTCCAATTTCACCAATTGATATTTGTTATCTACGTTTAGATAATTCACATATAGTAAAGATTCTATGGCATCTGTTTCACTGTTGGCATCAGTCTGCCCGAATACACGGCCAGGCGCACAGGAAATAATCAGCAAAAAAGCTATAAATATCTTAGTCATGTTTGTGCAATTTTTCATGCCGCTCTGCTATAGTTTCCGCAATGGGGACTATTGGAAAGATGCGTGCAAATAAGGTGATAATCAACATTGCCCCGGCTAATGAACCCATTGCAATAGCCCATTCCTCCCAGCTTGGCCAATAGTGCTTGTAGCTTTCGTCGACGTTGCTCATTGGCAAGAAAGGGTGCAAAAGTGTAGGCGTTACAATCAGGTATCGCTTGAACCAAGCGCCTATGACGACCATCACTCCGGCAATGAAGACAGGCAAAGGCTTACGTCCCCAATGGGTTACCAGTATCAATATTGGGATAATCATGCTCGTCAATATGGCGAACCAAAACATAATTGCGTAATCACCAACAAACAAACTATTCAAATGACTGGCTTCCGATTTTTTCATTTTGAATGTCGGGGTAATAAATTCATTGAGATTGAAATACAGATACAGTGCTGCCAGCAATACTATTATCCTCCCCATTCTTTCAAAATGCTTATTAGTGATATAGGCTTCAAGACTATAAGCCTTTCTGAAAATATACATGGCAACAACCACACCACCGGCACCAACCAAAAATGCCCCACTGATAAAATAAGCCCCAAAATTTGTACTATCCCAACCTGGCCGATAAGTTGTTGCAAAAAGCCATGAAGTAACCGTGTGTATTGCAAATGCAACTGGAATAATGGTAATACACAACAGCGTTATTGCCTTATTATTTATACGAACCTGCGCTGGCTTATCCTTCCAAAAGTTACCCAACCAGCGGTAGTAGCGACTTAGGAAAGTTTTCTTACTTTTTGTTTGCCCGATCATTATTTTGATATCAGGCAATAATGGAAAATAAAGCAGCATAAGACTTATAACCAGGTAGGTACAAATCACAATCACGTCCCACATAATGGGTGATTGCAAGCGACCATATATTACGAGGTACATAAAACGCTCAGGTCTACCCATGTCTACCACGATAATAATAGCAGCAAAGACGATGGCAGACACAGCAATAATTTCCGAAATGCGGGTTAGCGGAGTACGCCATGATACGTTAAGCAATCTGAATACGGCTGTAATAAGTGACCCTACTAAGCTGATAGCTACGAAGAATACGAAATTGGAAATATAAATACCCCATGAAACATAATCTCGCATGCCTGTTACCGAAAGGCCATAACGCAGCTGCCTATAATAAGCAAACAACCCTACCAGACAAAAAGCACAAAGTATTGCAGTCCAGATCTTACCCCTTCTACCAAATGGCTGGGGTAAAAGATCGCTGGTAATTTTTTGCGGAGTGAAAATGCTATCCACGTTGTATAGATTTAATGATGAGTTGCATGATTGTCCATGCTTTCATTTTCATCCAGGCCTGACTCAAAAGGAAAACTTCTATTTACCGGTGGTAAATAATATACACGGGGTTTTGTACCCAGATCTTCCATTAGCCGGTATCCTGCCTTATCTTTTATCAAATCACTAAAACGAAATGTTTCGGCACCATTACTCACTACATCTTCATTCATATCACCAAACATGTAAACGCCATTGGGGCAGGCCGTAACACAATGAGGAAGATCACCACTTTCGCGTATCATATGAGTACAAAAATCACACTTCCCTACAGTTCCCATTTTTTGCGGAATTCCCGACTCAGGGTTTGAGGTCATGTTAGCAATAGCAGCATCTAGATCAGGCTGTTCCCAGTTAAATACACGAGTACTGTACGGACAAGCAGCCATACAAAAGCGACAGCCAACACAACGGTCATTGTCAATTAACACTATGCCGTCCTGCCTCTTAAACGTAGCGTCAACAGGGCAAACCTTGACGCATGGCGGTTCGTCGCAGTGCATGCATATGGTAGGTTGCCAATATGGTGCGGTTTCTTCCGCCTCCTGCATAGCATGCACTTTTACATAATGTTCCCCTGGATGAAGATGATGCATATGGTCGCAGGCATCAATACATTTTTTCAGGTTTTTACACCTCGATAAATCAATCACCATTACAAAACTCTTTCCAGGAATCCCTGCACGGGCCTGGGCGTTGCTAATTACTGAATGATCCGGAACCGGTTTTAGAAATGCCTTATCAACTTCAATGATTTCGCCATCAACCGATAGCAATTTCACTTTTTCACCTGTAGCCATTGGTTGATCTTCAGGCGTAAAGGGATCTGCGCCGGATTTGCATGCCGCTAAACCAGCCATAAGGCCGGCGGCTAAAAATCCACGTCGCGATTTATCAGTAAGCTTATTCATAAATATCTAATTTGTACCAGATGTAACTAACGATTTACCCACTGCTGCAATCCTGTTTTTGAAATCTTTTCCCCTGTTTTTAATTTGTCGAGTAATGCTTGGTCAATAGCTACCAGCTTGCCATCCTGCGTCAATAACTTCGCTGTTTTGTTAGATTTTGGCTTTTTCCCTATACCAATTCCAACAGTTGCAAAAGCGGCAGTTATCCAGAGACTCCATTTCACAATTTTCCGTCGTTGCTTATTAACTTTATGTGCTTGCATTGATTCAAGATTTTTGGGAAATAATAAAGGCCGTGGCTTCTGTAAAGGGATCATTTCCATATCCCTTTACTTTTGAAAACCATGGCCTTCAATTAGCTATT
This sequence comes from Chitinophagaceae bacterium, assembly GCA_024643625.1. Taxonomy (GTDB): domain Bacteria; phylum Bacteroidota; class Bacteroidia; order Chitinophagales; family Chitinophagaceae; genus Phnomibacter. The sequence goes on along the minus strand of JAHEMO010000164.1, from coordinate 3,185 downwards.
TCAATGAACGCATATAGTTAACAATGCTCCAGAGTTCTTCCTGGTCCGGAATCTTTTTCTTAAAGCTTGGCATGTCATCCCTGCCCTCAGAAATCTTATAAAATAAGGAGCCGTCAGATTGCGCCTGCATCTTGGTTGTTGTCAGATCTTCAACTATAGTTTTGAGCTGAGCTGCTTTTGTACCATCGCCTTTTCCTGATTTACCATGACAGGATGCACAATGTTTCGACCACAGACTTTTTCCGGTGGAGATGCTTTCCGCATCTTTTTTTACTGGGTTCGTCATTTTTGCATTTTTGTCAGGTACCGGCCAGGGCTTAGGCGCTGCCTGGTATGCTGTAAAACTCATAATGACTATTGCTGCCATAAGCGTTACCGTAAATCCAAATAATTTTCCCTTTTTCATTTCTACTTTTTTGATGATTTAATATAACGAAGTCAGTGTTTAGTAATTCCAAAGCCGGGTAATATTGAACCCTATCAGGAATTGGCCGTCAGTATAATCATATTGGTTGTACATATTATTAAGTTGAGGGCTGAGGGCATAATAATTGCCTGCAAAAAATTGGAAGGCATGGGAACTTGTACTTACCTCAAGCCCAAAAGCAATATTGGGATGCGGATTGCCTGACTTATGTTTAGTAATTGGTTGATCATAATTTACCAAAACGGCCATTTTTTCTGTCAACTTGTAGCGCCCGCCCAATGCAATAGCAATATGATCATGTTTCCTAACCTGGCTAATTTTACCTGGTTCGCTGTAATAGCCTTCCACAAAATTGGTATGAGATATACTTGGGGCAACCTGTGCTGATAATTTTTCGGAAAACTTTCGGGCAACTATTAATTGATTGAAATAGGTTAACCTATCTGACTCGTACACAAAATTGTCAGATGGCCGGGTATCAATACCTATGTTGCCATAGTATGCCACGCTCACAGGTGAGCCTCCATTTTTTGTTTGCGGCAGAATCAGGTATTTGGCGTTAAGGTCCCAGGTCATTTTGTACTTGGTAATCCCCAATCCGATATTGAGGTTATTGATGGGCACATAGTTAAAACCAAGCCTAATATTGGAGGAAGCAAAAAGCCCAAAGAAATCGTTATAGCCATTTTTGAGGGTACCAAACCGGTGTTGGAAATCCATTTCAAAGGTTCCTTTCACCGGAACCATTACGGTTTGATTGTCTATTAACCAAATACTCTCAAACGTATTCTTAACTGGCTTCAATTTTGGGGCTGCAGTTATTTCCGTCACAAGGGTGTCGCCGTTTTCCTGGGCAATGGCAGGAGTTGAAGAAAACATTAGGAAAGCCAGCACACAATAATGGCCGGCACGAGCCATGTTTTTGATATTATTAGTTTTCATGCTATTCTGGTTTGGGAAGTCATTTAATTATTTGGAGCACCGTTTCTTATCCAGTCGAGAACACGCTGTATTTCGGAACTTTTTATGGCCCCTGACGGCGGCATAGCACCTGACTTCATTTCTGTGTATATAACACTTTGGTAAGGCGAAATGGTATTGACAAATCCTCCAGAAATAAGCGATGTATATGCCTTTGCTGGTACCAGGGATGGTGCATGGCTGGGTTTGTCATCGTGACATCCCGATGTTGTACAATTTGCGGAGAACAAAGGGATTAAATCGCCACTAAAACTTACAAATTGTGGAGGTCCGTTTGGATCAGTGCCAGGTGAAATGACATCCTTGTAACAACCGGTTGACCCGATAACTATAGCAATAAGCAAACCCATTGCAAGCAATATTTTTGATTTCATAACTCTCGTTTTTGTATTAAACAATTCTCCGTTTAACAGTTTAGATCATAGTGCTAACTATAGGGTCCTTCTGAAAACAGTATTTACTTTTACCGTAACCTTATCGGCTATATTATTTGACACTATCAAATAATCTGTCTTGGCCAAAAACTGGTAGGATAGGCTAAAGCCAAGAACATCTCTAACCGTAGTACCCGAAGTTGTTTGAGTTTTGCCGTCATAATACATTTTACAAATCACTTCCCTGGTTACGCCATGAAAGGTGAAGTCGGCTTTTACATCATAACCCTTGTCTGTTTTGCTAAGTTCAACTGATTTGCTCTTGAGAATAGCTACATTATATGCCTCCGTTGTAGCATTTACATCAGTGCCATAGGTACCCATCAGGCAACCTTTATCTCTGCCCGGCTCGCTGGTATTTACGGTATTCAGCCACACCCAGCCCTCAAAACTGATGCCTGCCGGATTGGATTCATCGAAACTGAAGCTGGTAAAATTGAAATTATCGAAGCGACCAGTGAGCAATGCGGTAGAACCCAGGTAAAGCGTTTCCCAACCTACATTGGAGTGTGTTTTATCGAAAACTGTTGCACCTCCCAAGGTCAGTTTTTCGTTTCCCCGCACAATATCAGGGCCATTACTTTCAAGCAATTCATTATCGTGTGTACATCCGTTTGCGTACACAAGGCCTGCCAGTAGAATAGACAGCATCCAGAATTTGCCGTTACCACGATTTTTCATATGTTAGATTTTAAATGTTTTTGAGAAAGACTATTTCGCTTTCAAATTCAAAGGTGAAAAACCAATGCCCAGCTAAAGATGACATTGATAAGGATAAAAGATGACTTTTGTCACCATTATTCCACCACCGAACGCTATTGCAGATTTTGCAGGGCTATGTATGGCATTAGACTGGGCCAGTATTGAAATTCTGATGTCATCCTCCGTACGGGTAAGGATCATCCAAAAAATTCAGAAATATTTCTGCTTCCCATGACTTTGGCAGGAATAAATTCAGCTATCTGAACCAGCCAGTTATCGCCCGAAAATTCAGTGAGAAATTCTCACCATATTTAGTACATTACAATATTGCGCCTTATGGATACAACCGAAGCAGAAACATATTTAGCATAGGTCTTGGTGTCCTTTACAAATTTGCTGAAAAGGAGCAATAACCTTTGAATACTCGCGTCAGTTCAATATGTATAATGAAGTGGTGGATAAAACCAGCTCAAGCATTCATTTGTCTGCTATTTGCTTTGCAATCAATTCATCTATATGTCTTCAATTGTTTACGGCGGCCGGAGCAGGTGTAGATGGCGGCTTGGGGATGATCAGTTTGGTTATTCGGTACAGGTTTGATTTATCCTGGTATTTTGTCCTGATACGCAGGATAAATGGCA
>JAHEMO010000163.1 GCA_024643625.1 Chitinophagaceae bacterium | reverse complement strand
GTAGTTTATTGCATGCAGCTTTCATTGTCTATAAGACATTTCATCGCACAAAGCGTGATGGCATCAGTGCTTCGATTTTGTACTTTGATTCCTGTGAGATACTTGTAGCAAATGGGATGTTTGGCTGCTGCATACTACTTTGTTTGCAAGCGTGGAAGCTTGTGGCTATATTGAAGCCATAACCACAATCCATGAAAATTTTATCCCTCGTCCTTGCTTGTTGTGTACTGCAATTGAGTATTTGCAAAGCGCAATCGGGCTACCAACAGGAAATAACCCAATATGCCGAAAAACTGTACAGCTCTTTTACCAACTTACAAACACGTTCGGGCCGGTTAAGCTTTAGCGATACCACAAGGCTAAAGTGGAATAACCTTCCTGTAGGGTTACGGCCCCGGGTAGGCGCAAGTATTGGTAGCATGAGTAATGATCAGCGCCGGCTCGTGCATCGTATGCTGTCCGCTTCGCTAAGCTCGCAAGGATACCTGAAAGCAACCGGCATCATGCACCTTGATGATTTACTCAACAATATGGTGGATACCATGCTGCTGAACAAAGCCATTGACGATAAATTATTTGCCACCCTCAAAGGCTTGCAATGGGGCCATGCCAATTATTACTTTGCCTTTTTTGGCCAACCGGGCGATGAAACATGGGGATACAAATTGGAAGGGCATCACCTGTCGGTAAATTTTACTTTTTCTCCCAATCATATTTCCGTAACACCGCTATTTGTAGGCACCGACCCGGCTGAAATAAGTGAAACCCAACATGCCGGCTGGCGTGTGCTGGGGCAGGAAGAAGATTTGGCGCTGGCATTAATTAACCAACTACCACCTGCATTGCGCAACCGCGTTACACAAAAAACCGAAGTGCCGCAGGATATATTTACCAGCGCAGAAAGCGGCAGGAGACTCGTTGACAATTGGGGTATTAAGGTTGGCGAAATGCCACCGGCGCAAAAACAATTGGCTGAGCGGCTTATTCGTGAGTTTGTGTTTAATATGGAATACGACAAGGCGCAGGCTGAATTTAAAAAGATAAATGATGCCGGACTAGACAATGTGTATTTCGGCTGGATAGGTGCATACGTTGAAAATATACCGCACTACTTTGTACTAAACGGCCCGACTTTTTTAATTGAATATGATAACCGCGGTCGTGTGGGCGCTTCAGGACCCGAGGCCAACCATATCCATGCCATCTGGCGCGAAAAAGGAAATGAATTCGGGGAAGATGTACTCAAAAAGCATTACGAAGCGCATAAGCATTGATACACCTAAAAAAACGCTAGGAAAATAAATCTGCTTAAGCACTCTGCCTTAGACTGACACTATTTTTAACTGCTGCTTCTCCTCAACTAAAACGATTAAGCCATGCCTGTGCAACAACGCATACTAGCGATAGTAATTATGTTTTCCGCCCAGGTTTTGTTTGCACAAAACGATAAACCACCGGATGGTGGTGGCGGGTATAATATTACACATGCAGATGAATGGAGCGACGCAGGGCATACATTCATCATTAGTCAATTGCAGGCAAGCAAACTTTTATTGCAAAAAGCAGGCAAATGGGCGCAGCCACTCCAGCAATCAGTTTCCTTTATCCACCCCACGCGGGCGATTAATCTTACCGATAAAGGATATTACGGCATCTCAAATTATATAGACCAAAACAGTGCGTATCCTAACCAGATACTCGACTATAATTGTGGCAACCGTACTTATGATCAGGCATCGGGCTACAATCACCGGGGCACCGATATCTTTAGCTGGCCCTTTCCCTGGACCAAAATGGAAAACAACCAGGTTGAAGTAATTGCGGCGGCTACTGGCGTTATCATCCTTAAATCGGATGGTAACTCCGATAAAAGTTGTGCATTTTGCTCTCAATGCAATTGGAATGCCGTGTATGTGCGGCATGCCGATGGAACCGTGGCATGGTATGGCCACCTAAAAACGGGATCCCTTACTAACAAACTAGTGGGCGAAGTGATACAGCAGGGAGAATTTATAGGGGTAATGGGTAGCAGCGGCAGCAGCACAGGGCCTCATCTGCATTTTGAGGTATGGGCAAACGATAATTATACCCAACTTATCGACCCCTGGGCCGGACCCTGCAACCCTGCCGTTACCCAATCTAAATGGGCCGAACAAGAACCTTATCGCGTAAGCCAACTTATAGCAGTTATGACGCACAATGCGGCTCCCAACCACGGATGTTATGGCCAGGAAGTGATGAATGCTGCCAATACCTTTAGCAATGGTGCCAGGGTTTATCTGGGGTCTTACTATCGCGATCAATTGTCCGGGCAAACGGCACAGCATGCAGTTTTTAGGCCAGATGGCACCCTCTATACACAATGGACCCAAAATCTGACCTCCACTTTCAATGCTTCGTGGTGGTATTATTATGTGGACCTGCCCAATCCCGCCGCTACCGGTATTTGGAAGTATGTAATAACGCATAATGGCAAAACAAGCACAACATGGTTTGCCGTCAACGCCGTAATTGAATACACCTTTACTGGTAACGGCAGTTATTTTAATGCAACAAATTGGAGCAACAACACGATGCCTGCAAATCCTGTACCCGCCGGCATAATCGTACGTATTACCGCTTCCGGTCAAAATAATTGCATTGTTGATGCACCCGTCACTTTTAGTTCCGGGGCTACCCTGCGCATTGCCTCCGGTGCAAAAATTACTTTACCAAACAATCTTATCATTCAGTAGGTATTGCGGAAGGGCAAATTGCCCTTCCGCAGCCTCCATTTGTACTTTATTTGCACTTGTGCCTAACCGTCATTTTTTAAATGGTGTATTTCGTAGCAATACCTGGCTTCAGCTAGGTGGCAACCAAAAAAAACTATTTAAAGCCATCCTCATTTTTCATGCCATTATCTGTGTCTGGTTTATTTGGCGCAACGATATCATGAGCGACGAAACCGGATACTTCAGCTATGCCGTACGATGGGCGCAAGGCAATGCCGATAGAATAGAACCTACTGATGATAGTAAGAGCCCCATGGTTGCTCCGGCTCTGGCACCTGTTTTGCTTAAACCATTATTCTCACACTACAACGATCCACACGGGTTTTTACTGCTGCGCATAGGCCGCACTTTTATGTACGGCTACATGCTATTGGCAGCTTTCTTTTTGCTATTGTGGCTGGTGCGCATAGTGGGCCATCAACAATGGTGGCTGCCCTTGTTGCTTTTTCTTTTTGATCCGCTGGTGCTTAGCCACGCTATGGTAGTGGGCACCGATGTAGCAAGCATGGCACTGTTACTGGCCATGGTGTACAGCGCCATGCGTTATACGAGCACAGGCAGTTTTCATTATTGGTTATGGTGCAGTGTATTCACAGCATTGGCCCTCATAACCAAATCATCAATGGTTATGAGTGTATTGATTCCGTTATCGGCACTTGTAATGGTTGTAGTGCAGCGCGGCACATCAGCCAAAACGCGTTTTACTGATGCATGGCGAAATCTTGCATTGCTTGTCGCGCTAATTTGGTTACTCATAAACGCTGCATATTATTTTGAAGGCAGCTTTTCGCCCATTGCTCAGTTACCACAACGAAGCATGCTATTTCAACAGCTGCAACAGTTGCTGCAACCCATAGCACATTGGCCTGCATTGCTCCCCACCCATTATTTGTCGTCATTTGATCAGCTGGCTTTTCACGCAGAACTGGGTGGCGGGCCAAACCATGAAAATACCTATGTAGGCATTAACGTCCTTAACCAACTGCAAACGCAGGGTAGCGTATGGTATTACTATCTGGTAGCCTTTATGGTAAAATGGCCCCTACTCATCTGGGCATTGTTTGCTATGACTCTGGTGTTGGGGTTGAAAAAAATAAATTCGTCAAAGCTACTGCGTTGGACATGGCTCTGGCTTCCGCCATTATTTTTTTTGGTAATGATGAGCTTGCGCAATCCTTTCCAGATTGGCATACGGCATGCGCTGTTACTCTATCCCTTTCTATACCTTTTTATTGCGCAAAGTTTGTTGTTGCTATGGAACAGGAAAAAACGTTTGACAACCATTGTTTTAGTATTGCATACCATTAGCCTGGCCAGCTTTTGGCCCAACATGATAGCATACAGCAACGAACTGTTTTGGCCAAAAGCAAGCATTTACCGCTACATAAACGATAGCAGTATAAGCTATGGCAATACACAGCATTGGGTAGAAAAATTTGTAGCCGCCAACCCCGAATACCAAATTCCGGACAGCCTGCCACGTGCCGGCAAATTTGCCGTGGCCATGGAGCGGCTCACATCACCGTGGAATACATGGGGTCTTGACTGGCTGGGTAAAAACTTTGCGCCAACGGGTTTATATATGCACACTGTCGTATTGTTTGATATTTCGGAAAAAGACTTGCAGCAAGCCGCAGTTAAGGTGCAATAAGCTTAACGGATGCCAAAGGGCAATGCCTTACCTTAGGGCAATAAATCAAAGCTTACCGTATGGCTACATGGTCGCTCAATACCGGCATGCAGGTTGAAATTACTGCGAGACTAATAGCAAAAGGCGATGATTTGCCATTACAGGGAGATGATTATGCCGTTCGATTATTTGACCGGGATTTTTTTGAAGATGAATACATTGGCGAATGCAAACCCGACAGCGAGGGACGCGTCTATTTTGTAGTACCCGGCGGCACTTTCAAGCACAACCCAATGGACGACAACCGACCCGATTTCTTTTTTGCAGTTTTCAAATCGGGCACCGTAATATTTGTAAGCAAGGTAATGGAGAATGTATATCTTGAAGGCATTGAAGAATACAGAAAAGGCGAAGGCCTGGTAGTTGATCTCGGCACATTTTTGATAGACATCAATAACACTTAACAGACTTGAAACCACGCTGCAATAATGCATTTGCATCATTAGCACCATAATTTTTAAAGACAATCATGAGCGATAAGAAAATGAAACCGGCAGCCAAAAAAGCTCCCAAAAAAGCCCCTGCTTCTGCAAGAAAAAGCCATGCCAGGAAACATGTGGCCAAAGCACAGGTAAAAGCCACTCACTTACCGTATGAAGAAATACATTTTGTAGATACTACCAAGCCCGTTTGGAACTACAGCCGATTTACCCCGGAGGATTTGCAAAATCTGCATGAGGGTACGCTTTACCGCGGCTATGAATTGTTTGGCTCACATAGCATGGAAGTTTTGAAAACCCCGGGGTATTATTTTGCCGTATGGGCACCCAATGCCAGCAGCGTAAGTGTAAAAGGCAATTTCAATGATTGGAAGAATCATGAGTACGAGTTGTACCCGAGACTAGACCATTCGGGCATTTGGGAAGGCTTTATTCCGCATTTTGCCAAAGGCGAAGTGTACAAATATCATATTGTGGGCTTTCAGGGTGTGCAGTTGGACAAAGGCGATCCTTATGCCCTTTTTTGGGAAAAGCGGCCCAATACGGCCAGCATTTCCTGGGGTATTGATGATTATGCCTGGAACGATGCGCATTGGATGAAGCATCGCGAAAAGCACAATAACCTGGATGCGCCATGGAATGTATACGAAGTGCATTTGGGCAGCTGGCAGCGGCCCAACCGTTACGATGAAGAGAGCTACAACAGCTACCAGCAAATTGCTGAGCGACTGGTACCCTATGTAAAAGACCTGGGCTTTACGCATTTGGAACTAATGCCCGTGATGGAGCATCCTTATGATGGCAGTTGGGGTTATCAGGGCACTGGCTATTTTGCCCCCACCAGCCGCTTTGGCACCCCACAGGAATTTATGGCGCTTATTGATGCCTGCCACGAAGCAGGCATTGGGGTAATACTTGATTGGGTACCCTCGCATTTTCCCTACGATATGCATGGCCTCTTTATGTTTGATGGCACCCATACCTACGAGTATGCCGATATGCGCAAAGGCTATCACCCCGATTGGAACAGCTATATTTTCAATTACAAACGGGCTGAAGTACGCAGTTTCCTCATCAGTTCGGCTCGTTTTTGGTTCGACAAATACCATATAGACGGCATACGCGTAGATGCAGTAAGCAGCATGCTAAAACTTAACTACAGCCGCAACGAAGGACAATGGGAGCCCAACGAAATGGGAGGCGACGGCAACCTGGAAGCTATTCAGTTTATAAAAGACATGAACGAAATGGTATTCCGTGATTTTACAGGCGTACAAACCATTGCAGAAGAAGCTACAGACTGGCCGGGCGTGAGCAAACCCACGTATGCTGATGGGCTGGGCTTTGGCATGAAATGGATGATGGGCTGGATGCACGATACACTCAAGTACTTTAAAAAAGATCCCATCTTCCGGCAGTTTCAGCAAGATTCATTTTCGTTTAGCATGATGTACTACTACGACGAAAACTTTATGCTGCCCCTGAGCCACGATGAAGTAGTGCATGGCAAAAGCCCTATGATTTATAAAATGCCGGGCGACGAGTGGCAAAAATTTGCCAACCTGCGGGCGCTGTATGCCTACATGTTTATGCACCCCGGCGGCAAACTATTGTTTATGGGCAATGAGTTTGGCAGTACCGCTGAGTGGAACCACAAGAGTGAATTACCCTGGGAACTGCTGCAATACGACCCGCACAGCAAGTTGCGCGACTGTGTGCGCGATTTGCTGCATCTGGCCAAAGATGAACCAGCCTTGCACAAACATCAGTTTGAGCCCTCCTGGTTTGAATGGGTAGAGATGAACCGCCGTGCCGAATGCGTTATGGCATTCAAGCGCAAGGGCGAAAAAGCTTCGCAAGACATATTGGTGGTGCTGAACATGACGCCTGTGGTACGCAACGATGTGCCCATTTATGTAAATGGCAAAGGCAAATGGAAAGAAATACTGAACACAGACGATGAGAAATACTGGGGGACGGGCGATACCCATAACCACGAAGTGCGTAGCAAACTGATAGACAAACACGACAAGCGTTACGAATTGCTGCTTAACCTTCCGCCACTATCTGTCATAATTTTAAAATAAGACCGGGGGCAACCGCCAAACGATATACCCTATAATGGGTATTGAAAAAGCCATAAAAGCTACGCATTATTGCATTTGAAAATCTTAGTCGCCATGCATTGCGTAGAAAGGCTAGAAACTGAAAAGTCTATTCTCCAATATCGATGCAGGATTTCACCCGGAGCAGTTGCTGATTTTACTCTTGTATCAGCATCGAACTGCTACCTGACGGAAAATCCAGGCGATAAGAGATGAGTTTAGACCCCAAATTCTGCACCCCAAACCAGCCGGACTTTTCGTCCGGCTTTTTTGCTTTATTTGTATAAACCTTGAAGCCGCTAAACAGCTGCCTATGAAAATACATTTGTACAAAACCCGCGTGGAGTGGACCGGTAATACCGGTACCGGCACCAGCGCTTATGACGCTTACAGTCGCCAGCACAACCTGATAGTGGGCGATAAACCAGCAGTAACCATGAGCAGCGATCCCGCCTTTCGCGGTGACCCGATGCTTCATAATCCTGAAGAATTATTGGTAGCTGCCATCTCCTCCTGCCATATGCTTTGGTACCTGCATTTATGTGCAGAAAATGGCATCACGGTTACCGACTATACCGATGAAGCTGAAGGTGAAATGCATGAGCGGAAAGACGGCAGCGGAAAATTTTCGAAGATTATGCTTAGACCGAG
>JAHEMO010000012.1:14385-30312 GCA_024643625.1 Chitinophagaceae bacterium | reverse complement strand
ATAAATACTGCTGCACAAGCAAAGGCCTGGGTACAAACGAATGCCAAAGCCGGCGCCGACGGCATCAAATTTTTTGGCGCTAAACCAGAAGTAATGGACGCCGCTCTACGGGAAAATAAAAAGCTGGGATTACGGTCGGCCTGCCACCATGCACAAATGGATGTGGCTCGCTGGAATGTGGTGAACTCGGCCCGTGCCGGCCTTACCAGTATGGAACATTGGTACGGATTGCCCGAAGCACTTTTCACCACGCAAACCATCCAAAACTATCCGGCCGATTATAACTACAACAATGAGCAGCACCGCTTTGAAGAGGCAGGCAAATTGTGGGAGCAGGCGGCACCTCCCTATTCCGAGCATTGGAATGCTGTAATGAATGAGTTACTGGCTTTGGATTTTACGCTTGATCCAACCTTCAATATTTATGAAGCCAACCGCGACCTGCAACGTGCACGCCGCGCCGAATGGCACGAAGACTATACGCTTCCATCCCTATGGAAATTTTTTGAACCGAGCCGCACAAGCCATGGCAGCTATTGGTTTAGCTGGGGTACAGAGCAGGAAGTGGCCTGGAAGAAAAACTATCAATTGTGGATGACTTTTATTAACGAGTACAAAAACCGTGGCGGGCGGGTAACAGCCGGCAGCGATAATGGCTTCATTTACCAGACCTACGGCTTTGGTTATATACGCGAACTGGAATTGCTGCGCGAAGCCGGTTTCCATCCATTGGAAGTAATACGCTCTGCCACTTTATACGGCGCCCAGGCTTTGGGTGTCGATTCTGTTTTAGGCACCATAGAAACCGGCAAACTCGCCGATCTGGTGATTGTAGATGCCAATCCACTTAAGAACCTGCAAGTGCTGAATGGCATGGGCGCAATCACCATGACGGACGATAATAAAATTATTCGTGAGGGCGGCGTTCGCTATACCATTAAAGACGGCATTGTTTACGATGCCAAAAAATTGTTGGCCGATGTAAAAGCAATGGTAGATGCTGAAAAAAAGAAAACCGGCTGGAAGCTTTTGCAACCGGGTATGTATTAAAAAAAGAAAGCCCGGCATACACCGGGCTTTCCTTGATAAAATGACTATGTAATATAATTATGGATTAGGAACTAACACCTGATCAACCACATGCACTACACCATTGGTGGCTAAAATATTTACCGCAACAATGTTGCTTGCAGTAGAATTTGCATTACCCTTTACAGTAGCTCCGCCGGTAAGACCAATAGTTACCTTTTGTCCCTGCACTGTTGCAGGCATTAAACCATCAGAAAGATTGTAGGAAAATACACGGCCCGGCACCACATGGTAGGCAAGAATATTAAGTACCTGCGCAGGAGTAAAATTCGTTAGCGGCGCACCGTTCAACAAATTGTCGAAAGCCATATTGGTGGGTGCAAAAACCGTCCAGGGTCCTGCAGAAGTCAGCAAATCGATGGCAGGCTGGCCGGCATACAAAACCGCAGCAACCAATGTGCTAAGGTTATCGTTGCTTTGGGCCAATTCCACAAGATTCTTCGTAGGCTTCATCAACACCGCATCAATAGAATGAATGATACCGTTAGATGCGATGATATCGGCAAAATTTACTTTCGCATTATTAACCCAAACATTGCCACCGCTGCCGGTTACATAAAAGTCTGAACCTCCGAGCGTAGCAACAGGTGCAGCGTTAAGACCCTGCGCAGCAGAAGCAGATACAGCACCGCTGATGGCATGATACAATATAATGGATGAAAGTGTAGCCGCATCTACTGCTTCTACATCCTTAGCTGAATTAAAACCGGCGGCTTTGAAAGCATCATTTGTAGGGGCAAATACGGTAAATGGACCGGCGCTATTTAAAGCGTCAATTAACCCTGCTTTCTTTACACCGGCATATAAAAAGCTGTGCTGCGGAGATTGTTTAATTAATTCTGCAATTGTTTTTTTCTCAGTGTTCTTGAGAGCATTAGGATTTGGCACAATTACATCCATTTTGGAGCATGCCGAAAGAAGAATAGCCAAGCCGGCTAACATGGCCAGCGGGAAGGAAAATAGTTTTGTTTTCATATAGCTTTGTTTTCAATAATAACAGGTTTCGGGAAATTTTTGTTTAGGATTTAAATGTTAAAACCTAAACAATCTAGCCTTGATACCCCCTTCGCCTGCCAATCCATCGAGACCTGTTTGCGTGGCTTTCACCAAAACCTGCATCGTCTGGAAAAGTCCGAAGCAATTGAAAAAAGATGAAGAACCCTTGTTTCCCGGATCATCTTAACGGGAGAGCGGGTGGCAGGGATGGTCGACTTGCCACTGGGTTATAGCGTAGCCGCAAGTTCCCTTTTGCCCCATGGTGGCATTTGCCTGAATCATTATTAGACGGTGAGCCTGCAACCTGACTAGCAATCGGCCTGCATCTGTCGGGCTTTGCCCGCAAATGGCGCAGGTGAATTGCACTTTAGAATCTGAGGATCAGCACACTCATAGAGAAGTTTTCAATTATCGATTAATCCTGAATCACTTATCTTTTGAGCCCTTCATATTTTATTTAGCTGCTTTCGTAAAAGGTACAGACATGAAAAAGATAGTCCCGTTTTGTATCGTAATAACTTTGATGTCGGCGCCTGGCTGTTACAACATGCGGCTGGCAACAAAGGCACAACCTGCTACCGAACTACAACGAAAGCATGCTAATATTTATTTGTGGGGGCTTGTTCAGAAGCCGCAATACTTAGCCACTCCATTATGCGATACGCTAGGTGTAAATGGCGTATCGGAAGTTTATGTGCGTACCAATTTTGGCTATGCACTGCTTACAGTTGCCACGCTTGGTATTTGGTGTCCTATCACTATCGAATACCGATGCAGCAAACCTTGTCAACCTTCGGGTGACGATCCGCTGTAGTATGATTACAAATTGAACCAACTAAAAAGTATGATTAGAATAAATAGCGGACCCCGCGAATGGGAAAATCTGCACACTACTGTGAAGCACCAAATTGCAGACCTTATTGATGTGGCTAATGAACAATCCCTATCCAAACTTGAAGCCTACAACGATACCACTGCCGGCATTCGGGGTATACTCGCCGATTGTGTGCAAAAAAAATTGTCGGTAAAAGCTATGGGAGGCAATTGGTCCCTTAGCCCTTTAATTGCCAACGATGGCGTAATTATTAATACCCGTCTGCTGAATATGAGCTTTTCGATAAGCGAAGAAAGCACAGACGCTAACTATTCGGGCCAGGCATCGGACTTGTATTTTGTGCAATGCGGCACGGCTATTTGGGAACTGAACGAAAGACTAAACCCCAAAGGCAAATCGCTTAAAACCTGCGGTGCCAGTAATGGGCAAACCATCGTAGGGGCCATGAGCACCGGTACACATGGCGCCGCTATTGACTTTGGGGCCATACAAGATTATGTGGTGGGCATACACCTGATAACCGGACCAGAATCCGACATCTTCCTTGAACGACAATCCTACCCCGTTATCAACGAAAATTTCACCAACAAACTGCAAACTGATTTAGTACGCAACGATGCGCATTTCGATGCTGTTTTGGTAAGCATGGGCGCTATGGGTTTTATTCATGGTGTTATTATAGAAACCGAGCCACTATTCCTGCTTGAAGCCACCATGCGCAAGGTACCGCTTGACGATGCCATGTACAAGTTGATGACGAAACTTGAATTTAAACACCCACAATTGCCATACCCTGGTGAGCGTCCTTTTCAGTTTCAGGTAATGATAAATCCCTACGATCTGAAAAAGGGTGTGAATATGACCTGTATGTACAAGCGGCCTTATACCAGCGATTATGAACCTCCGGTAAAAGATCAGGACGGTATAGGACCCGGAGATGATGCACCCAGCTTTATTGGCTTGCTAACTGATGCCGTGCCCGCCCTTGTACCTAAAATGGTAAATGGACTGCTTGCCGGACGCATTAAGCCCTATGAAAAGCAGTTGGGTACATTGGCTGAAATATTTTCCAATTTTACCATCAGGGGCAAAGTGGCAAGTTCGGCCATCGGCATTAATGCAAAAGATACCGAAAAGGTGATAAAACTGTTGCTGCAATACAACGAAGATGCAGGTCCTTTTATGGGGCTGATTGCCTGCCGGTACGTTGGTAAATCAAAAGCGTCGATGGCTTTTACCAAATATGCTACAACCTGCGTAATAGAGCTCGATGGTATTCTTAACAAAAAAGCCATTGCCTTTTACCGTGGTTTTTGCCAGAAGTTGGAAGATGAAAAAATTGACTTCACCTACCATTGGGGCAAAATAAATGAACTGAACACAGATCGGGTCAAACGCATGTACGGCAGCAATCTTACCAATTTCGTACTGGCCCGTTTACAGTTGCTATCACCGCATATGCTCACAGCATTTAACAACGGCACCACCAAAGCATGGGGTATGGAAACCACGGACGGAAGTATTTTTTTCGATGCCTAGTACCTGAGCGGGAAAAATATACCATGCTGATGGCAAAGTCATTTGCTAAGCGCCGCAAGACAGCATATGGCAGGTGAACGATGTAATCCATAACAGCGACTCCTGCAGGCTCAGGTTTGTGAAATACACGATTTTCCCCCACTCTGCTTTAGCCGCATAGCCGTGAGCCCCATACCGCTATTTTTGCAGCCACCATACCCGTTTGAAGGGTTATTTCCTGCACCCCCATGATTGAACTGAAACAACTTTTACCTTACTGGCCAATTGCCGTATTTGGATTATTTGTGTTGGTTGCCCTTACCCAATTGCTTTTCCACACCATAATGTTTAAGCGGCTGGCCTGGTACAAGCCTGCCAGCCATAGCAGTACACGTACCCAACCGGTAACGGTAATTATTTGTGCCAGGGATGAGGCGCAAAACCTGGAGCAACATCTACCCGATATACTTACCCAGCAATACAGTACTACCCACGAGGTATTGGTAGTAAATGATAACAGTACAGATGATACCAAGTATTTTTTGGAAGAACTCGGCAGATTGTTCAAACATCTTCGGGTAGTCAATCTTACACAGGAAGCCAAACTGATTCCCGGTAAAAAATATCCGTTGAGCATTGGCATAAAAAGCAGCAAGCACGAAGTGGTATTGCTTACTGATGCTGATTGCCGCCCCGCCAGCCCGCATTGGATTGATGCCATGCAGTCGAATTATGCAGAAGGCATTGATATTGTACTGGGCTATGGCGCCTACGAAAAAAAACCGGGATTGCTGAACAAACTGGTGCGTTTTGAAACTTTTCATACAGCCCTGCAATACCTGAGCTATGCCATTGCCGGCATGCCTTATATGGGGGTGGGGCGAAACCTCAGCTACCGCAAAACACTTTTTTATAATGTAAAAGGGTTTAGCAGCATAAACCATATACCCGGCGGCGACGATGATTTGTTTTTGAATAAAGTGGCTACCCCAACCAATACTACCATTGCCGTGCAACCGGAAGCCTTCACCTACAGCAAGCCGCCAAATAGCTTCGACGGATGGTTCAGGCAAAAATCCCGTCATTACAGCACAGCTAAATTTTACAAAAGCAAACACCGCTTTTGGTTGGGTCTCTATGCCTTTACCTATGGTTTGTATTATCCATTGGGTATTGTGTCGGCCTTATTTTTCAGCTGGCAACTAGCGGCAGGTATGCTGGCATTGCGTTGGCTGGTATTGGGCATTATTTGGTACCGTACCATGCGCAAGCTTAACGAGGCCGATTTGTTTCCAATTTTTTGGCTTTTGGACATCTGGCAGTTTTTCTACTACCTCATTTTCAGCGTTACACTTTTTAAACGCCCGGCTACCAATTGGGAAAAGTAAATGAAGGACATCAGCATTATTACGCAACACTTCAGCGATTTTTCGCCAACGCAAACCACACAATTGCAGGCGCTATACGATCTGTATGCCGATTGGAACAGCAAGATTAATGTAGTTAGCCGCAAAGATATTGAAGGCCTTTACCTGAAGCATGTGTTGCACTCGCTGGCCATTGCCGCCATTTTCGAATTCAGACCCGGTATGCAGGTGATGGATTTGGGAGCGGGAGGCGGTTTTCCTTGCGTTCCCCTGGCTATTCTCTTCCCCGACACGCATTTTTTGGCGGTGGATAGTGTAGGTAAAAAACTAAAAGTGGTGGAAAATGTAGCGGAGGGTGCCGGCATTACTAATGTTAGCACTTTACATAGCCGGGCAGAAAACATAAGCAACCAACAATTTGACGTGGTGGTGAGTCGCGCCGTTGCGCCCCTTAAAGACTTACTGCAATGGACTAAACATTTGCTTCGCAAACCTGCCCAGGTCATCAAACAATTTCCTCCGGTTGATGAGGGTATGCGCGTGGCAGCAGGCCTTATTAGCCTCAAGGGCGGCGATTTGGCACAGGAAATTTCAGACAGCGGCAAAAAGCCTTACATATGGCCCATCAGCGAGATTTTTAAGGATGTCTATTTCGAAGAAAAATATCTGCTGCAGGTGGTTTAGCGGTTCATAACAAGCCAGAATTGCTTTTTCACCATAAAACTCTATCCCTACAATCTCACCTTTATCAAAATCATTGTCCTTTCATCCAATAAAATAATGTGGTGAAGGACAAGGCAATACTTTTGCGCATCATGAAGAGAATTGTATTTGCCTTTATCACACCAATTGTTCTTTTAGCTACATACACACCAAAGCTTTACGCTCAGGAAATATGGGACCTGCGTAAATGCGTTGAGTACGCTATTGAAAATAATGTTTCGGTAAAGCAGAGTGAGATCAGTCAACGACAGAATGAACTCATTTACCAGCAAAGCCGCGACGGCAGATGGCCAACATTAAACTTTCAAAGCTCGGCGGGTGAGCAGTGGGGACGAAATATTGACCCAACCAGCAACCAGTTTATTACCAATGCCATTTTCTTTTCAAACCTTAGTTTACAAACAGGTGTCACACTATTCAATTGGTTTGGCATAAAAAATCAGGTAGAAAGCAACAAGCTCAGTTACGAATCAAGCGTAGCGCAAACCAAAAAACTGCAGGATGATATTGCACTAAATGTAGCGGCTGCCTACTTGCAGGCGGTACTGAGCAACGAGCAGAAGAAAGTAGCCGATTTGGCGGCAGCACAAACGGCCGAGCAGCTCCGGCTAACCCGCCTTCGTGTGGAGGCTGGAACCGTGCCCGAACTGAATGCTGCAGAACTTGAAGCACAACTTGCCCGCGATAGTGCTACCATTATTGGCGCGGAAAGTACCTACCGCCTCAATGTGCTAAGCCTGAAAGCCGTGCTTAATCTTGATGCGGCTTATCCGCTGGAAGTTGAAGTGCCCGACGTAAATCAGGTGAAAATTTTGCAACTAGCCGAACTATCACCAGATTATGTTTACCAGCAAGCCGTAAAAGTGCGGCCGCAACTGGAAGCCAATAAACTGCAATATGAAGCATTGGGCTATACTGCCAAAGCTGCCCGTGCGGCCTTGTACCCCACTATTGGCGCCTTTGGCAACATACAATCGGCATACAGTAGTGCGTTACAGGTATTGCCCAAGGGCGAAAACGTAGTGACAGTAGTACCTACACCTGCGTTTGTAAACGTGCAAGGCCAGAATTACTTTGTAAACTCACCGGTAAGCCGGCCCACTGATTTTGTAAATGCAACGTATTGGCGGCAGCTCAATAATAACTTCAGGCAGGGTATAGGGCTAAGCTTGCAGGTGCCTATTTTCAACGGCCATCAGGCTAAAACCAATTACCAACGGGCGTTACTGCAGCAAGAGAACTTTACCTGGCAAATGCGCGCCGACAGCCTGCAATTAAAGCAGGACATCTACAGCGCTTATCAAAATGCACGCAATGCTTTAGCTACTTACACCAGCCGCCGAAAAGCACTGGAGACTGCGCAATACAGCTTAAGTCTGGGCAAGCAGCGCTATGATGTAGGCTTGCTGCCGGTATTTGAACTGATAACCCTGCAAAACAATGTGCTGCGGGCTAACGTAGACCAGTTGACGGCGCAATACGATTATATATTCCGAACCCTTATCCTGCAATTTTATCAGGGTTCTGTACAGGATATTTTATAGCCCCGGATTTTACAACCTAATTGAAATAAAGTTTTGAAACTACTGATATGAGCAATCGTTTGAAATGGATTATTGGAATTTTAGCGGTACTGACAATTGTACTTGTGGTATTGAAAAAGCGCGGCGTTATAGGCGGAGAAGATGGTGTAAAAGTGGCTGTGGAAGAAGCTACATCGCGTACCATTATTGAAACAGTAAATACCAGCGGACAGATATATCCCGAAATAGAAGTAAAGGTAAGTTCCGACATCAGCGGAGAAATAACGCAACTGATGGTGGAAGAAGGCGATAGTGTAAAACGCGGTCAGATACTGGCGCGCATTTACGCTGATATTTATTCCATTCAACAACAGCAGGCAGCTGCACAGGTAAAGCAGCAGGAATTCCAGATTGCCAATACTGAAGCGCAATTGGAAGGCTTGAAGGCGGCGCTTGATCAATCGGATGCCCAACTGAAAAGACAGAAACAATTGTTGGACAATAAGGTGATTTCCCAACTGGAATATGAGCAGGCGCAAAACACCTACCTCAATGCAAAGTCAGGTTATAATGCCGCCAAAAGAAGTGTAGATGCAGGAAAGGCTTCGGCCACCAGTTTAAGAGCCAATCTTGCCCGTGTATCTGCCGACTTAAGCCGTACCACCATTGTATCGCCTATGGATGGCGTGGTAAGTCTGCTGAGTGTAAAAGAAGGAGAACGTGTAGTTGGTACTGCACAAATGGCGGGTACCGAAATGATGCGGGTAGCCGATATGAGCCGGCTGGAAGTGCGTGTGGATGTAACGGAAAATGATGTACCCAAAGTACATCTTGGCGATAGCGCCATTATCACTGTAGATGCTTATATCAATCGCAAATTCAAAGGAATAGTATATCAGATAGCCAGCAGCCAGAATGGTGCTATCAATGCATCAGCATCATCAGCGGCCACATCAAATGATGTTACCAATTATAAGGTGTACATCCGTCTGTTACCAGAAAGCTATGCAGACCTGATAGATCCGGCTAAACCACGCTCCTTTCCTTTCAGGCCGGGCATGACAGCCACCGCCGATATTCAAACCAGAAGAAAGGAAAATGTATTGAGTGTACCTATCAACGCCGTTACTACACGCGATAAGGAAAACCTGTCGAGTGCAGAATTGGCAGGACTTGAAGATGATAAAGATGTATTGGTGTTTGTAATTGATAGTACCGGCAAGTTTGCCAAAAAAGTAAAAGTAGAAACCGGCATTCAGGATACCCGCTATATTGAAATTACCGGCGGCGTTTCTAAAGGACAAAAAGTAGTGAGCGAACCGTTCAACGTAATCAGCAAAACCCTGAAAGAAGATACCAAACTTAAAGTGGTGAAACGCGAAGAATTGTTTGAGATAAAAGATAAAGACAAGAAGAAGGAGTAGACCGGGTCTTCCATAAATACTGAACCGCTGCTTTTTGCAGCGGTTTTTTTTATCTTGTCTGTCCAAAGTCACCAGTTCCACGACAATGAAAACCTACGACACACTTGTGGAAGCCATGAATGGGCTAAAGGCCCAAGGATTTACGCTTGATTTTAATCTTGCCTTCGATCAGATAAAATGTGAGAACAACGGAATATGTCTGCGGCCGGAGGAGTTTGAAATTGTACAAACCCATCGCTTTGAAGGCATGACGAACCCCAGCGATAGCAGCATTTTATATGCTATTGCAGCCAAGGACGGCACCATGAAAGGTTTGCTGGTAAGTGCTTACGGCACATACGCTACCGAAATGGATACTTCCATGCTGCGGAAACTAGCCTTACATCGATAGCATTCACTATTTTGCCAGACTACCTTGTTTGCAGTGAGCCTGTTATCTTTCTATAGCTCGGGATATTGCTTACACATTGTCAAATTTGTAATGCCACCAGGCCCAGGCTATCAATAAAGGATGAACCAACAGCAGCCGAATCCATGCCACCCAGGCCGGTACACATAATGCAACGGCATCAGGGCAACCGCCTTGTTGTATAAACCAGATATGGGCAGGAATAAAAGCTAAAAGCAAAGCAACAAGACAGGCTGCTGCAAACCTTCTGGTAGTGGAAAAGGCAAGTAAAATGGCAAGCACTATTTCTGCTATACCGGCAAGCAGGTTCAGCAATGATTTCCAGGGCAAATAATCGGGCACTAATGCTTCGTATAATGCCGGCATGCGAAAATGATTGACGCCTGCAGCCAGATAAAAGATGAGCAGCAGGGCCAGAC
This sequence comes from Chitinophagaceae bacterium, assembly GCA_024643625.1. GTDB lineage: Bacteria > Bacteroidota > Bacteroidia > Chitinophagales > Chitinophagaceae > Phnomibacter. The sequence continues at coordinate 20,009 of JAHEMO010000012.1, read as the reverse complement.
TCCAGTCACGCCGGCTTTTGGGCAGATAAATCATATGGCTAAAAATAAAAAAGCCGCCCCAATTGGAGCGGCCTTACTAAGATTTCATTTTGATTATTCGGCTGCTTTTTCCGCTTCATCAGCTGCAGGAGCTTCTGCTTCCGGAGCGGCCTCAGTTGCGTCGGCAACTGCAGGAGCAGCTTCAGCTACCACTTCTTCCGCTTTTTCAGCAGCAGGAGCGGCTACAGCAGCAGGAGCATCAGCTTTTTTAGCACTGCGACTACGACGGGTACGCTTGCTGGTATCGGCAGCTTTCTCGGCAGTCTTACCATAGATTTCGTTGAAGTCAACAAACTCAATCATGGCCATTTCAGCAGCATCACCGGGGCGAATGCCCAGCTTAATAATACGGGTGTAGCCACCGGGCCTTCCGGCAACCTTTGGCGCAATAACCGTAAACAGCTCTTTTACAGCTTCCTTATTGTTCAGGTAACTGAAAACAGTACGGTGCTGATGCGTGATTTCAGCCGTGCTCTCGTTCTTCTTGGTTTTGGTAATCAGGGGTTCAATGAATGTACGCAACGCCTTAGCCTTGGCCAGGGTGGTTACAATTCGCTTGTGTACAATCAATTGGCTGCCAAGGTTGCGCAGCAATGCTTCTCTGTGGGCCTTCTTGCGGCCGAGGTTGTTGATTTTGTCTCCGTGACGCATAACTTATTCAAGTTTTACCGGTGCACCGTGTCAAGGATTTGCGCCGGTTTGCCACTACCTGCGTAGCGGCGGTTAATAAAAAAAGTACCGGCTACCCTATAGCGGCCGGTACGGTAATACTTTAATAATCATCGGGGTCTACGCCCAATTTGCTCAAATCCATGCCAAAATGAAGGCCACGCTCAGTAAGCACCTGCTCTATTTCGCTCAGGCTCTTCTGCCCAAAGTTGCGGAACTTCATCAGGTCTTCCTGCTCGTACTGTACCAGTTCGCTCAGGCTGTTAATTTTAGCTGCTTTCAGGCAGTTGAAGGCCCTTACGCTAAGGTCGAGATCTTCCAATGGGGTTTTCAGCACCTTGCGCAATTGCAGGGTAGTTTCGTCCACCATATCTTCTTTCTTCTCTTCCTTGGTATCGAAAGTGATATTCTCGTCGGTAATGATCATCAGGTGCTGAATCAAAATCCGGCTAGCCTGCTTCACGGCTTCTTCAGGATGAATAGTACCGTCAGTTTTTACTTCCATAATCAGCTTCTCATAGTCAGTACGCTGCTCTACGCGGGTATTCTCCACGCTGTAGCGTACATTTTTGATAGGCGTAAAAATGGAATCCACCGGAATAAAACCAACCGGTGCATCTTTTGAAGCATTTTCCTCGGAAGGCACATAACCACGGCCCTTACCGATATGGATTTCAATATCCATTTTGGCACTGGGATCCATGGTGCAAATAAGCAATTCAGGATTCATTACCTGAAAGCTTTGCAGCGCTTCGCCAATGTTGGCGGCAGTAAATTCACTGCGGTTACGCAGGCTCAGTACCACTTTCTCGTTGGTAATTTCGCCTTCAACCAGTTTCTTAAAACGAACCTGCTTCAGGTTCAATATAATTTCGGTAACATCTTCGCTGATGCCCTTAATGGTGTCAAATTCATGCTCAGCACCTTCAATGCGAATGCCGGTAATAGCATAGCCTTCGAGTGAGCTTAGCAATACGCGCCTCAGTGCGTTGCCAATGGTAAGACCATAGCCACGCTCCAGCGGGCGAAATTCAAATTGCGCCTCAAAATCTGTGGCTTTTTGCAGTACAATTTTGTCGGGCTTTTGAAAGCTTAAAATAGCCATGTAGAAACTCCTTTTTTGCGTTTATGATAAGAATGAAACCTTTCGAAACAATTGCTGATAACAGGTAACAACAAAAGGCGAACCGTTGCCGGAGCGCCTCTTTAATTATTACTTGCTGTATAGTTCTACTATCAGTTGCTCTTTAATGTTTTCCGGTACGCTTTCCCTTTCAGGATAGCTGATAAAAGTGCCGGTTTGTGTAGTTTCATTCCAATCAAGCCAGTTGTACTGTTTGTTTTTGCCACGTTGCAATCCGGAAAGGTTGGTATTACCAGCGCTTTTCTCACGCAGAGTAATAACGTCGCCGGGGTTAAGCTGCGCAGAAGGAATGTTTAAAACATGACCATTAACCATTACGTGCTTATGGCTTACCAACTGACGGGCAGCTGGGCGGCTGGGAGCCATGCCAAGACGGAATACGGTATTGTCGAGGCGAGCCTCCAACAATTTGATCAGGTTTTCACCGGTAACACCTTTGCGTCGGGCGGCTTCTTCAAAAGTCTTGAAGAACTGACGCTCCAACACACCATACGTGTATTTGGCTTTCTGTTTTTCCTTCAACTGAAGGGCGTACTCGCCCAACTGCTTGCGCTTACGGTTAGCACCATGCTGACCGGGAGGATTGCTATTCTTGGTCAAGTTTTTAGGATTGCCAAGAATTGGTTCGCCGAACATGCGGCTGATTTTGGTCTTTGGACCAGTGTAACGTGCCATACTAAATTTTCATTTCGATTTTTTTTGAATCCGGTGATACGATCAGTAAAAAATCGTAAAAAATGAATCGATCACCCTTTGATTAAATGAAACCTTACGGCCTTATATGATTTAGGATTCGGGACTGAGGATTGAGGATTGAAGTCCAACACAAAATCTTCCAGCTCAAATCTGAAATCCGAAATAATTAAACGCGGCGCTTCTTGGGAGGACGGCAGCCATTGTGAGGCAACGGTGTAATGTCCTTAATAGAAGTAATTTCCAATCCGCTTTGGCTCAGGCTGCGGATGGCGCCTTCGCGTCCGCTACCAGGTCCTTTTACAAATACATCTACGCGCTTCAAGCCGGCATCCATGGCCACTTTGGCACATTCTGCAGCTGCGGTCTGTGCAGCGTAGGGCGTATTTTTCTTACTACCCCTAAAGCCCATTTTACCAGCGCTAGACCAGGAAATAACCTGCCCCTGCTTGTTGGTAAGGCTTATAATAATGTTGTTGAAAGTAGCACTGATATGGGCATCGCCTGCCGGGTCTACTTTTACCACGCGCTTCTTGGCGGCGGCTTTTGCACTTGCTTGTTGTTTTGCCATTTTACTTTTTGGAGGTAATCAATGTTAACAATACATCCCGAACAAGTCGGGACCGGCATCATTCTCCCCTGCAAGCAGGATCCAAACCAGCCGATGGATATATAATGAAGCAGGCAACTGCTAATGCCTCCGCCTGCTTTACTATTACTTCTTAGGTGCCTTCTTCTTGCCGGCCACCGTCTTACGCTTGCCCTTACGGGTGCGGCTGTTAGTACGGGTGCGCTGTCCACGCAAAGGCAATCCTTTACGATGACGCAAACCACGGTAGCACACAATGTCCATCAATCGCTTGATGTTCATAGATACTTCGCTACGCAAAGCACCTTCTACCTTGATTTCTTCAGTAATGATGGTACGGATGGCGTTCAGGTCGTCATCGTTCCACTCATTTACTTTTTTATTTACGTCAATATTGGCCTGCGCCAGAATCTGACGAGCAGTGCTGCGGCCAATACCATATATATAGGTGAGGCCTATTTCACCACGCTTGTTTTTTGGAAGGTCTATACCGGCAATACGAGCCATAACTTCTAACTTATTTAATAGTAATGCTTGATTTACAATTATCCCTGACGTTGCTTATAGCGGGGGTTCTTCTTGTTTATTACATACAATTTACCCTTACGACGCACTATTTTGCAATCGGCGCTACGCTTCTTGATTGATGCACGAACTCTCATCGTTTCTTAGTTTATACTAGTTTTTCAATATGAAGCAGGCTGCTCATGCAAGCGTGCCCGATCCGTTTTATTTAGCTTTTGTGCCTTAATATGATTCTACCACGGGTAAGATCATAAGGGCTCATTTCCACCGAAACTTTATCTCCAGGCAAAATGCGGATGTAGTGCATTCTCATTTTTCCGGAAATTGTGCTGATGATCTCGTGACCATTTTCCAACCTCACCCTGAACATAGCGTTCGATAAGGCTTCCACAATAATTCCTTCCTGTTTAATGAGTGATTGCTTGGACATATTTATTTTGGGAGCGCAAAGATATCGGGAATCGAAACAGATAGCCAAGCCGGAATCCGACAAAAATTGAAAAAACACAGGGATCATCCCCGGAAATGCCTGCATTTAAGCAAAATTTTGCATCTGGACTGCTTTCAGTCGCAGGCAAGTTGGCCATTTACCACCGCCATACCAACTGCAGCCGGTAATCGGAGCGATGATTTTCGGGTATTTCGTCGAGGCCGGAACCTATGGAACTGGCTTCCGGAAAACGGCTTCGCGACAGCCGGGCATATAGGGCAAACTGCTTGCTCAAATCGACCTGCGCATTCAGGTAGTACCTGAATCCTTTGCCAAATAATGCCGGTATGCTAAAGCTGTACAGCACATCATTTTCATAAGCATAAATCCGGCTGTTGAACCCATCAGTCTCAAAATAGCACAGCCGACCGCCAATTTGCCAGCGGGCACTTAAACCCGGTTTGTAAAACAGATCAGCAAATACTAAAAAACCGGTTTCTGCTTCCGGGCCTCCCCTGTCCCACCACATGCCCTCGGCACGGGTGCGCATGGTAATGCGAGGCGATACCCGCCAGGAAAGTTGCGTTCGCCAGTTTTGGCGGGGAATATTTTCGGTTTGTTTTGCGGCAAGGTCGGGCAGGGAATAATCGAGCGGTTTACGCTCAAAACGAAAGCGGCTGTACAATTCGACCTGCTTATTGGGCTTCCAGGTAAGTTGCGCCAGATAATCAGCACCCCATCCCGGTCGCGCCACCCTGAAGCGCACCCACGGCGATTGGTAAAAGTCGCTGTACACATCAAACCGCACGGAGGCAGAAGGCCGGAATGCAACACCAATATAAAGGCCACGCTCATTATTGGGAGATGTACTTTCTGTAAATGCGTTTCCATACAGACTATGAAAATTTTTCTGCAGAGAGCGCGCCACCATACTGATATCCACGCGCTGATCGAGACTTGCCACAAGGCCCGCAACTGCCGCAGCACCGCCGCCGGGATTTGCCGCCCATTCGGCAAAGGCATGCAGATTCCGGTAAGTATAGCTCCCCTCTACGCTTACAGCCGTAAGCCGGCGACCGCCAAACTGAAAATAATTATACGGCAATTGCTCCCGCTCCAGCGGCTTGTCAAATTGGTAATGTACTGCATTAGCACCCAGCATCCATCGGTTACCGCGGTAGTGAACGGCAGCACCAAGCGCCGTTTCGCGCAAGGCTTTTCTGTCGGCCACTTCAGCTGCAGTGCGGTGTAAGCCCCCCTCGATAATGGAGGTGGCAAAAGCATCTCCCGTTGTGTTATCCAACACAATATTGGCGCTGCGACGCAGGCGACTGGCAAATACAGAAATATCAAAACTACCCAGCCGCGCGGAGGAGGCTACCCCTCTTTGAAAATTGAATTCCCCCGGTGAATTATAGGGTCTGAAAATATCAGTCTGCCTTTTAATACCCATTACATCGGCACTTTTCCTGAATGCCAGCGATTGGTAGGTTAGCAAGCCCTGCCCCATATTTACCGTGAAATCGCCAATGGCC
>JAHEMO010000012.1:0-14285 GCA_024643625.1 Chitinophagaceae bacterium | reverse complement strand
AGCCGGTTCAGCGCCTGATAATAATTATCGTCTTCTGTGGCCTGCTCCTCCGCTTCCGCAAGATTTTCCAGTTGTTGTTCCACCCGTTGGTTTACAGGGTCTTGTGCTTGCGCAAATGCAAACCAAAAGAAGCATAGGGTTATGAGCAAAAAATCCTTCACTCGGCGCCGGGGTTTTCAGGTTTGCCAAATGGAAAAAGCAATGCCGACCCGGGACTAAAACCAAGTTGCTGGTGATACGCCGTCAGTACATCGACACGAAAACCTTTATGCTGAAATGCAAGCCCGGCTATTACAGAACTGCTGCCGGATGCCACACCTATTTTGAAACGCAGACTTGATAGAATGGCATAGTCAACCATCGCCCTTACACCTACGGCAAATCCTTCCTCCTTCAACATTTCGGCGCTCAGCAACAATTTGTCGGAGGCCTGATAGCCGGCACCAAAACGATACAGGGAGGGGATGCGAAAACCCGCTTCCCTACCCCATGATACCCGAAATGGGTTAAAGGTGTAAAAAGTTGCCGTGAATCTTTCGTAAGGCCTTACCAGAAAACCCAGGGATGCGGTAAGGGACGAAGCATTGCCGTAAATAGCCTGCTGACCGAAACGCAAATAATGCAAGCCCGCACCAACCGAAATTGAGCTGCTCAGTCTGCGCCCATAAGAAGCTGCAATGTTCGTTACATTACTGCCGCTGTAACCATTGTATTGCAGTTGCAAACCAAAACCGCCATTGTTAGTTTTGAAAGTGCCTGCTGCTTCAAAAAACTTTAGCTCCGCCAGCCCAAAACGATGCTCCGCAAAAATGCCCCCGCTATGCTGCTTTTGCCAGGGCAATGCCGCAGGATTAGCCACCGCTGCTAATGCATTGATCGTAGAGAGGGCATACACCTCTGCAGCCATGTATGCACCGGATGCAGGCCGAAAAATTTCCTGTGCTTTGGCCGCACCACAATTCGTGAGTAGAACTGTTATTAGTAAAAGGGTCTTCATTTCACCAAATGAAATGGTAAGTTATTATAAATCCTCACTATTTCAGCAAAGGCTTGTTGCAAATGCATAACATATCCGACGTAAAAATGCGTGGTCACTGTATCCTTTCAGTCTGCAAATTATTTAATAAAGCTGCGGGCAAAATCTGCAATAGTTTAGCCGCCAACCATGCACCAGGATTTACATACTTCTCTTACCGCCATTCTACCCGCTGACCGGGTACTCATGCGCCTGATCGACAGGGTGGCCTATGCATCAGACGCTGGCTTCTACCACCTGATGCCCAAAGCGGTAGTACAACCGGTTAATGAGGCCGAAGTGGCCGCATTATTTGCACTGGCGCAACGGTTGCGTATACCAATTGTTTTCAGGGCTGCGGGCACAAGCCTTTCGGGCCAAAGTATTACCGATGGTATTTTGCTTGACCTCAGCAAACATTGGAGCACCTGCCAGGTATTGCAAGATGGCCAACTGGTAAAAGTCCAACCCGGCGTTATTGGCGCACATGCCAACCATTACCTGGCTGCCTGGGGTAAAAAAATAGGCCCCGACCCTGCGAGTATTAATGCCGCCATGATGGGAGGCATTCTCAGCAACAATGCATCGGGCATGTGCTGCGGCGTGGCGCAGAATAGCTACCATACTTTACACAGTATCCGGTTTTTATTGCCCGATGGAAAAATATATGACACCGCTGCAACTGCTGACTATACGTGTTTTGAAAAAGAACAGCCCGCAATTTTTAGCATGCTGCAAACCATGCATAACGAAGTGCTGGCTAACCCCGAACTACTGCAAGCCATCCGTGAAAAGTACCGCATAAAAAACACCGTGGGTTATGGCCTGAATGCATTGATAGATTTTACCCATCCGCTTGATATACTGGCGCACCTGATGATAGGAGCCGAAGGTACACTGGGCTTTATTAGCGAGGCAGTGCTAAACACCTTGCCCGACCTGCCACACAAATCGGCAGCGATGCTCTACTTCCCCAATATAGCCGCGGCATGCGATGCCATTCCACACCTGATCCATAGCGGTGCCGTGGCGCTGGAACTGATGGACCGTAAGGCTTTGCAATCGGTAGCCCATTTACCGGGCTTGCCCGATTTTTTTATGGCGCTACCCGATGCAACCGCAGCTTTATTATGTGAGTTTCAGGCCGAAGGTAAACAACAACTGCAGGAACAACTACACAAAGCCGGGCCCGTTATAAACCGCCTTCCGCTTTTGCATACTGCCAATTTTACTACCAGTGAAAAAGAGCGGATGTTTTACTGGAAAATACGCAAGGGAATGTTTCCTAGTGTAGGCGCTGTGCGCCAATCCGGCACTACGGTAATATTGGAAGATGTAGCATTCCCGGTCATGCATCTTGGCGCAGCCATTGCAGCCCTGCAGAATTTATTTGTACAGTTTGGGTATCAGGATGCTATCATTTTTGGCCATGCAAAAGATGGCAATATTCATTTTGTAATTACCCAACATCTTGATACCGAAAAGGAAATTGAGCGCTACAACAAGTTTATGCAACAGGTAGTGCAGGTAGTAGTGCATCAGTTCAAAGGTTCACTGAAAGGCGAACATGGTACAGGACGAAATATGGCGCCTTTTGTGCAAACAGAATGGGGTGCAGAAGCTTATGCTATCATGAAACGCATTAAACAAGTGATAGATCCGCTTCAATTGCTAAATCCGGGTGTAATTATAAATGATGACCCGCTTGCACATATTAAAAACCTTAAACAATTACCTGCGGTTGAAGAGGAAGTAGACAAATGTATAGAGTGTGGTTTCTGCGAGCATCATTGTCCAAGTCGCAATGTGACACTGACCCCACGGCAACGCATACAGGTAAGGCGGCACCTGCGTCAATTGGCTACCGTTGGAAAGAAGGATGAATATGGTCAATTGGCAAAGGAGTACCAATATGGCGGCCTCGATACCTGCGCCGCCGATGGCCTTTGCCAAACGGATTGCCCGGTGCAAATTAATACCGGCGATTTGGTAAAAAGGCTTCGGGCGGAGAATCACAGTAAAGGTCAAAATGCAGTGGCGCTGTTTATAAGCAAAAATTTTGCTGCGGCAGAAACTGTGGTGCGCACAGCCTTACAAACCGGCCACGCTGCCAATACTATTTTTGGTAAAAACTTTATGCCTCGGTTAGTGAATGCTTTTCGATGGGTATCGAAAGATGTCCCCGCATGGTGGCCCGAAATAACCAAACCACCGAAGCCGCTACATCATACGCCTGAGCATCCCCGGGTGGTTTATTTCAGCTCCTGCCTGCATCGCATGATGGGCCGCTCTGACAACGGATTACCCGGCATTCAGGAAGTATTTCTATCGCTTTGCCAAGAAGCAGGCTTACAAGTATTATTACCGAAAGACCTGAGTGGCCATTGCTGCGGACAAGCTTTTAGCAGCAAAGGCTTCTACAACGCAGCAAAGCATGCCGAAGAAAAAACAATAGATGCGTTATGGCAGTGGAGTGAAGGAGGCAGAATTCCCATCGTTAGCGATTTCACTTCTTGTACCTACCAGTTTAACACCATCAAACACAAATTGCCGGAACCCTATAAAAACAAATTGAATGCATTGAAAATAGTAGATGGCCTTAGCTATTTGCAAGAAACTATTTTGCCGGCACTTACAATATCACATAAGCTCAGTAGTATAGTACTTCACCCCACTTGCGCAACCACTAAACTTGGCCTAACCGCCTGTATGGAGGATGTAGGCAAGGCATTGGCTGTTGAAGTGGTCATGCCATTTAATGCAGGATGCTGTGGCATGGCTGGCGACAGGGGATTTCATTTTCCTGAGCTAACCAATAGTGCCACCCACCCCGAACTAGCGGAAATAAAAGACAAAGAAGCTGCGGGTTACTACAGTATCGGACGAACCTGCGAAATGGCCATGACACATCACGGCAAAAACCGGTACGACCATATTTTTTATGCGGTTTGGCAGGCTTTACAGCCTTGCCCGAAAGCGCAGTAGCAGCCTGAGAAAACAGATTTTGTCAGCAACTGAGAAAGCCTAGATTTGTGTTAACCAAATGGTTAAATCAAATGGTTAATCCAGAATTGACAGATCAGCCAAGTACCGAAGAGCGCATTCTATCTGCGGCGCGAACGGTGTTCATGCAAAAGGGATTCCACGGTGCGCGGATGCAGGAAATTGCCGATGCCGCCGGTATCAATAAGGCTATGCTTCACTACTATTTCCGCAGCAAGGAGAAGTTGTTTGAGCCAATATTTTCGGAGGCATTCAATCAGTTGCTTCCTAAATTGGCCAATGCTGCAGAGGGCGCAGGCACAATTCAGCAACGAATTACAATTTTTGTTGACGGTTATCTGGAAACCGTCTTGCAATTTCCCTTTATACCAGTTTTTGTATTGAGCGAAATACATCGTAATCCCGATGCATTTTTTGAGCGATACATCACTGCAGACCTGCAAAAAAGTGCCAAACAATTTGTTGTCCATTATCGTGCAGCCGCTGCTTTAGGCCTGGTGGTGGACATGGATCCCCGGCAGTTATTTATGCATATGATTAGCCTTTGTGTGTTCCCATTTGCTGCAAGACCGATGATGCAAAAGGTGATGCAAATAGACGATATCGATTTTCAGCAAATGTTGGTAGCCAGAAAACAATTGGTGATTGAATTCATCAACAAATCCATTACACCATGCACTTCATAAAATCAGCCGCAATAAGCTATACGATAACCGCAATCTTAATAACCTCTCAATTGCAGGCGCAGCAAGTTTTTACACTCGATAGCGCAAGGCAGGCCGCTCAGCAACACTACCCATTTATTACTCAAAAAATGTTAGCCCAGGAGTTTGCCAACACCAGTAACGGAGCTACTGCCAAAAACTTTCTGCCGCAGCTAAGTCTTCTGGCACAAGCCACCTGGCAATCTACGGTAACACAGGTACCCGCCAGAATTCCTGGCTTCGCAATTGAACCCCTCAGCAAAGATCAATATCGGGCAGTGGTAGACCTCAATCAATTGATTTATGATGGTGGGTACACAAGAAGCCAACAGCAAATCAACAATCTGGAAGCCGGAATAAGGGAGAAAGAAATTGAACTGACGGAATTTCAATTAATGGAACAGGTAGACAACCTGTATTTCGCACTACTCCTGCAGGAACAACAATTGCAGCAAACTGCTTCATTGCTTAAGGATATCGATATCGGAATTACGCAAATGGAGGGCAGAGTAAAAAATGGTACGGCACTTCGCTCCAATCTTGCCGTACTACAGGCAGAACGCCTATCGGTGCAGCAGCGGACAATTAGCCTGCAGGAACATAAAAACGGCGTTCTGGAAGCCATGTCCGCCTTGACAGGCCGACGTCTGGACACGGGCACTATATTCATTGTGCCTGCAGCGCCGCAAAACACAACTGCAGGATCAACTGCAAGGCCCGAATTGCAACTGCTCGAAAGCCGAGATGATGCAATTGTAGCCCGCCAGCGGCTGATAGACATAGGTAGCAGGCCACGCATCAGTTTGTTTGCCAATGGCGGGTACGGACGGCCCGGCCTCGACATGCTAAAAAATGATTTTGCACCGTTTGTAACCACCGGCGTAAGACTACACTGGAACATTAGTAACCTATATACGCAAAAAGAGCAGCGTAATCTTATTGACATTAACAGACGAGAAATTGCCGCTCAAAAGGACGCATTTGTACTCAACAACAATGCACAGCTGGCGCAGCAAAATGGTATCATCAGAAGCCTGCAAAATCAAATGCAGCTCGATGAGGAAATTGTAGCGTTGCGCCTGCAGGTGAAAGAAGCATCAAAAGCCCAGCTCACACATGGCGTTATTACTTCCGCCGATTACCTGCGCGAAGTGCATGAAGCCGACCGCGCCGAGCTGATGCTACTTTTGCATAAACTGCAATTGCTTCAGGCACAAATAAATTACGAACACCTCACCGGAAAATATTAAGACCATGAAATTTTTATCTGCCTTGGGCTATGGCATTATCACCTGCAGCATGATATTATCGTGCAATAGTGGTGAACAGACATTTGATGCAACCGGCGTTTTTGAAGCCGATGAAATATTAGTTGCTGCAGAAATTCCGGGCCGTATAAGGCAAATGAATATTGAAGAAGGCGATCTGATACCAAAGGATAGCTTAGTTGCTATAATTGATGCCGGCAACCTGGCCCTGCAACAAGTGCAGGTAGAAGAATCGATGGCTGCTCTGCAACAAAAAACAGCCGATGCAGCGCCTCAGCTCAAAATGCTTTCCGATCAGCTGGCAGTGGAGCAATCTCAATTAGACAATGCTTTGAAAGAACAATCACGCATGCGTGAACTGGTAAAAGCAGATGCCGCCACAACAAAGCAGCTGGACGATATGGATGCCAAAGTAGATGTGCTTCGCAGACAAATGGTGGTGACAAGGCAACAAATGAAAGTTTACCAGGAAAATATAGCAACACAAAACAGAAGCGTGCTAAGCGAAAGGAATCCTTTAGCAGCAAAAGCAAAAGTGATTGCAGACCAGGTAGCCAGAGCACAGGTAGTTAATCCGGTAACGGGAACCGTATTAACGAGATATGCAAACCAGGGTGAAATAATAGCAGCAGGTAAAGCCATTTATAAAATTGCTGACCTGCGGCAACTCATCCTGCGCGCCTATGTCACCGGCACACAGTTGTCGGCAGTCAAATTAGGTAATGAGGTTACGGTATTAACAGACAGCAATGAAACAGCCTACAAGTCATACAAAGGCAGAATAACCTGGATAGCCGACAAGGCTGAATTTACCCCAAAAACCATACAAACGAGGGAAGAACGGGCAAATCTGGTTTATGCCATAAAAATAGCAGTACCCAATGATGGCTATCTAAAAATTGGCATGTATGCGGAAGTGAAATTTTGACACAGCAAAGAAGTACAAGCAAAATGAATGCTATTTCGGTTCGAAACTTAAGCAAAAGCTATACTACCGGTAAGCAAACGGTTGAAGCCCTGTGCAACATTTCCCTCCAAGTGGCTGCCGGTGAGCTTTTCGGCATAATAGGCCCCGATGGTGCAGGCAAAACATCGCTCCTGCGCATTCTAGCCACGCTGATGCAACCCAATGCAGGCCAGGCCAGCGTATTGGGACTCGATACCACAAAAGACTATAAGGCTATACGCCAAAAAATTGGGTATATGCCGGGGAGATTCTCGTTGTATCAGGATCTCAGCGTTGAAGAAAATCTTGATTTCTTCGCCACAATTTTCAAAACCAGTATTGATGCCAACTACCAACTGATAAAAGATATTTACGAGCAAATAGCGCCATTCAAAAAAAGAAAAGCAGGTAAACTTAGTGGCGGCATGAAGCAAAAACTGGCATTGTGTTGTGCGCTGATACATAAACCATCGTTGCTATTGCTCGACGAGCCTACAACAGGCGTAGATGTAATGTCGCGTAAAGAATTTTGGGATATGCTGGCAAGCCTGCAGCAGCAGGGCCTTACTATTGTAGTGGCCACTCCCTATATGGACGAAGCGTCGCTGTGCGACAGGATTGCACTATTAGATCGCGGCAATTTTTTGGAGATTGATACACCGTCGGGTATTATAGCCAATCACCAGTCGACCCTTTGGGCTGTTAAGTCCGACAATATGTATCAGCTATTGCAAGATACCCGTTCCTGGTCGGGTGTTACAAATGTGTTTCCATTTGGTGAATACCTGCATTGCAGCCCACACAGTTCAAACACAGATATTAAGGAATTGGAAGCTTATCTGCTCAGCAAAAAACAGCAGCAAATTGTTGTGAAGCAAATTGAACCACAGATAGAAGATGTTTTTATGCACTTAATGAACAAGCATCATGTATCATGAACTAAATGATATGATTGTGGCGGACAAACTCACCAAAACTTTTGGTGATTTCACCGCTGTGGATGCCATCAGCTTCGAAGTAAAAAAAGGCGAAATTTTTGGCTTCCTTGGTGCCAATGGCGCAGGCAAAAGTACAGCCATGCGAATGCTTTGCGGACTGCTGCAGCCAAGCAGTGGCAGTGCCCGGGTGGCAGGACACGACATCACCCGGCAATCCGAAAAAATTAAGCAGACCATTGGGTACATGAGTCAAAAATTTTCTTTGTATGAAGATTTGACCGTAAAGGAAAATATGCGGTTGTATGGTGGTATATATGGAATGAACCTTACAGCAATCAAAGCTAAAACAGCATCCATTGCCTCTGCTCTGCATTTACAAGAAGAACTAGACACCCTCGTGGGCTCGCTACCCCTCGGATGGAAACAAAAACTTGCCTTTTCAGTTGCCATGTTCCACTCCCCTCCTTTGGTGTTTCTTGACGAACCAACAGGCGGTGTAGATCCGGTAACGAGGCGCGAGTTTTGGGAACTTATTTACGCTGCCGCACATGAAGGCACTACGGTGTTCGTTACTACGCACTATATGGACGAAGCGGAATATTGCGATCGGGTTTGTATTATGGTAGATGGCAAAATACAAGCATTGGATAAACCGGGTGCATTACGGCAGATGTACAACACCAATTCAATAGAAGGCGTATTTCTCCAACTGGCCAGAACTGCCAAACGAATGGCTGATTAAACTTTCAGGATGCTACAACAATTCAGGGCCTTTGTAAAAAAAGAAATATTACATATCTGGCGCGACAAGCGAACCCTATTCATACTTTTTGGCATGCCCATTGTACAAATTACGCTCTTTGGGTTTGCTCTTACCAATGAAGTAAAAAACGCCAGTATTGCCATACTCGACCCGGCCAAAGACGAGATGTCTGCAAAACTAACAAGCCGGATATCGGCGAGCCGCTATTTTGAAGTGGAGCGAGTCATTGTATCACCGTCACAAATTGATGAAGCATTTCGAACAGGAAAAATAAAGATGGCAGTCATATTACCGCCGCGCTTTTCAGAAGAGCTACTGCACACCAATACTGCAACTGTACAATTTATTACCGATGCATCGGACCCCAATGTGGCCACCACTTTGGTAAATTATGCCTCAAGTATTATTCACGATTATCAACAGGAAATCACCCAATCACAATTGCCGTACACTATTCATACAGAAACCAGAATGTTGTACAATCCACAATTAAAAGGAGCATTCAATTTTGTGCCCGGCGTTATGGCCATGATTCTCCTTTTGGTGTGTACCATGATGACATCTATAAGTATTGTAAAAGAAAAAGAAACCGGTACAATGGAAGTGTTGCTGGCTTCGCCACTTCCCCCGCTGCTTATAATTATTGCCAAAGCAATACCTTATCTCATACTCAGTTTTGTAAACATTGCAAGCATCCTGCTGCTTAGTGTTTTTGTGCTGGAATTGCCAATTGCAGGCAGCCTTGCATTGCTGCTTGCAGAGAGCATCCTTTTTACCATAACTGCCCTTACATTAGGACTGCTCATCAGCACCATTACGGCATCTCAGCAGGTAGCCATGCTCATTTCTCTGGTCGGTATGTTTTTGCCTACGCTTATGTTTAGCGGCTTTATGTTCCCTATTGAAAATATGCCGCTACCGCTTCAAATTATCAGCAACATCATACCTGCCAAATGGTACTACATTATCGTAAAAGCAGTTATGATAAAAGGGTTGAACTTTAGCTTCATCTGGAAAGAAACATTGATACTCACCGGTATGACGCTGTTGCTGATGGCATTGGCCGTTCGTAAATTTAAGGTAAGACTTGATTAAGCATTATTTACCAGAATTCATTTACCAAAAAACGAACACATTATGCTACGATTTTTATTGGAAAAGGAGTTTCGGCAAATATTCCGCAATCCTGCCATCATTCGTATGATGTTCATAATGCCCGTTGTTCAATTGGTGATATTGCCATTGGCAGCTAACTACGAGGTGAAGAATGTAGCAATAGCTATTGTGGACCATGACCATAGCAGTTACTCGCAAAAGCTTGTACACAAAGCCATGGCGTCGGGCTATTTTAAATTGACGGGATACTATCCTTCTTACAAGCAGGCGCTGGTGCAGATTGAAAAGGATAAGGCAGATATAATTATGGAGATTCCTGCACACTTCGAGAAGCAACTGGTACGCGAAAGCGAAGCACCACTGCTGTTATCGGTGAATGCTGTAAACGGCACCAAAGCCAATATAGGTGCAGGATATCTGCATACCATCATTCGCCAGTATAATCAGGAAATCCGCCTGCAATGGTTACAAATGCCACGACTGCCTGATCAACTGCAAATTCAAACCACATTTACCAATTGGTACAACCCCGGTATGAACTACCAACAGTTTATGGTGCCGGGCATTTTGGTTGTTTTACTTACTATGGTGGGCGCCTTTCTTACCGCACTTAATATTGTGAAGGAAAAAGAAGTGGGAACCATTGAACAAATCAACGTAACGCCGGTAAAAAAACACTTGTTTATACTGGGTAAGCTGATTCCGTTTTGGATTATGGGGCAGATTGTACTTACGCTGGGGCTGCTCATCGCCCGGCTAGTTTACCATATAATTCCGGCTGGCAACATTGGCTTGATTTATCTGTTCAGTTCGGTGTATTTGCTGGCTGTATTGGGCCTCGGACTTTTGCTAAGTACTTATGCCAATACCCAACAGCAAGCCATGCTGCTGGCATTTTTTCTGCTGATGATTTTTATATTGTTGGGAGGGCTTTATACCAGCATTGACAGCATGCCAATTTGGGCTCAGGCTATCACAAAATTTAATCCTGTGTCTTATTTCATTGAAGTAATGCGCATGGTAGTTATGAAAGGAAGTCAATTTTCCGATATCCGCCACCATTTGGGCATAATGGCCATTTTTGCACTAGTACTTAATACCTGGGCCATTCTCAATTATCGCAAACGCCAATAGGTAGTGTAAGGCCCGGCATGCAATTTGCTGCGCTTCACTATACTTTTTATAAACAAACCCGCAGCGTTATTGTCTTAGGTATGCTATCATAATTTACTCACTTCAATTAGGCCGCATTGTCGCTCATCCAATTTACTGAGAAAGGACTTTATTGTGCAAAGGGAGATTTTTATATCGATCCCTGGCGGCCAGTAGATCGCGCCATCATTACACATGCACACAGCGACCATGCCCGCCCGGGAAGCAAACGCTACTTATCGCATCACCTGAGCAAAGGCATGCTGCAACAAAGGCTTGGTACAATTTCGCTGCAAACCATAGGGTGGAACGAGCCCCTTGCTATACAT
This sequence comes from Chitinophagaceae bacterium, assembly GCA_024643625.1. GTDB lineage: Bacteria > Bacteroidota > Bacteroidia > Chitinophagales > Chitinophagaceae > Phnomibacter. The sequence goes on along the minus strand of JAHEMO010000012.1, from coordinate 3,051 downwards.
GGTGTAAAGGTGTCGCTACATCCTGCGGGTCATATTATTGGCAGCAGTATGGTGCGCGTTGCATACAAGGATGAAGTATGGCTGATAACCGGCGATTATAAATTGGAAGATGACGGCCTTAGTGGTGCATGGGAACCTGTGTTATGTACGCATATGGTTACAGAATGCACTTTTGGCTTACCGGTGTATACCTGGCAACCACAGCAAGACTTGTATCGGCAAATGCAGCAATGGACTTTAGAGAACCAAAGCAATAAACAATGTACTGTATTTTTTGCCTACTCGCTGGGCAAGGCGCAACGTATAATGCATGCGCTGGCACCCTTGCAAATACCCATGTACGCCCATGGTGCAGTATATAACGCCAATGAGGCATTGCAGAGCAACGGTATAGCCTTGCCGCAGGTAAAACACATTGATGCACATACGACAAAGAAAGAATTGGCGTCTGCCATTATCATAGCGCCCCCTTCTGCAGTGGGCACGCCCTGGCTGCGGCGGCTTGGTGACAGACAGGAAGCTGCATGCAGTGGTTGGATGCAGGTACGCGGCAATCGACGGCGACAACATGTAGATAAAGGATTTGTGTTGAGCGATCATGCAGATTGGCCTTCGCTATTGCAAGCCGTGGAAGCATGCAATCCCACGCATGCATACACTACTCACGGATTTACAGAAAGTTTTAGCAGATACCTGCGTGAAGAAAAAAAACTATGGAGCGAGGCGGTAAAAACTCAGTTTGGCACAGAAGAAGATGACCAACACATTACGGAATCTGATAAAACCGCCGCGATATGAAATCTTTTGCGGCATTAGTAGTAAAGCTGGGCGACAGCAGTAAAACCAATGATAAATTAGAGGCATTAGCGAACTACTTTACCCTTGCACCCGACAGCGACAGGGTGTGGACCGTGGCTATTTTTAGCGGCCGACGGCCGAAACGATTTATCAATACCCGGCAAATGACTGACTGGGCGCTTGAACTCAGCGGCCTGCCCCGATGGCTATTCGAAGAAAGCTATCACACGGTTGGCGATCTGGCAGAAACTATTGCACTTTTGCTGCCGGCTGCATCAATCATAAATAATAATGAACAAAGCCTTTCAGCCATCATCAACAATTTTATTGAGTTACAAACCGCCGACGACAATAGTAAAAAAATATACGTTACGCAACAGTGGTTGCAAATGGATTACCATAGTCGGTTTGTATTCAATAAACTTATCACCGGAGGATTCAGAATAGGCGTGAGCCAGCAATTGATGGTAAAAGCTTTGGCAAAGGTTACCTTGCAATCTGCATCAGCCATTGCCTTTGGCATTAGCGGGCGTTGGGATCCGGCCGTCACCAGTTTTGCAAGGCTTACAAGTTCCGCTTCTGTGTCGGAAGATCCGGGTAAGCCCTACCCATTTTATCTGGCCCATCAGCTTGCAGAAATTCCTGAAGCACTAGGGCCAACCGAAGACTGGCAGGCAGAATGGAAATGGGATGGCATTCGCGGACAAATTATTAAAAGGCAGGATCAACTTTTTATATGGAGCCGTGGCGAAGAGTTAATGACAGACCGCTTTCCTGAATTACATTTTTTACAACGAGTATTGCCTGACGGCGTGGTAATTGATGGCGAATTGGTAGCCGTCGACAACCGTTCACTTTCGGAAAAAATATTCACGCCGGCCGCCTTTGCCGTTTTGCAAACTCGCATTGGCCGCAAGCAGGTATCCAAAAAAATACTGGCCGATGCACCGGTTGGTTTTATTGCCTACGACCTGCTCGAGGATGCCGGAAAGGATTGCCGCAACCACCCGCTCTCTGCACGCAGGCGGCGACTCGAAGAAATCCTGAGCACCATGGATAGCAACAGGATACAGCTTTCGCCTGCTATATCTTTCAGCCATTGGCAGGAGTTGGTTGACATAAGAAAACAAAGCCGCAGTATGCATAGCGAAGGCCTGATGCTGAAACGTAAAGACAGTATCTATCAGGTGGGACGTAAAACCGGCGATTGGTGGAAATGGAAGATTGATCCTCTTACCATTGATGCCGTTATGATTTACGCCCAAAAAGGACATGGGCGCAGAAGTAATTTGTATACCGACTACACTTTTGCAGTAAGGGACGGCGAGCGATTGGTACCCTTTACCAAAGCGTACAGCGGACTGACCGATAAAGAGTTTGCCGAAGTAGACGCGTTTGTAAAACGCAACAGCCTCGAAAAATTTGGACCTGTGCGAACGGTAAAACCCGAATTGGTTTTTGAAATAGCTTTTGAAGGCATAGCTGCCAGCAAGCGCCACAAAAGTGGCGTAGCCTTACGATTTCCGCGCATGAACCGCTGGAGAAAAGATAAGAAGCCGGAGGAGATAAATACGCTGGAAGACTTGCTGGCATTGCTGTCATTATATGGCCAATAGGCTGGTGCAACCACTACTTAGCAAATCGGCAAAAGCCATCGCTGTCTGCAACCATTCGTTTCAACCAAAATGTTACTATCCCGATGATGGAAATGCTATGGCATACGACCGTGATATAATATTCCCATTAGTTATAAAAACTATTTGTATTGTTAATGAGTAAGAATTGTTGCTGTTTTCCTAATAGCAATGCAACAAAAAAAATAGTCCGGTTGTCTATCCGCGGTTGTATCAGGTTGGCTCGGGCAATTATTCACGATTATGTGATTGATTGAACTAAGAGTTAGGCTTACTACAATTTTTTATTCACCTCTAATTAGAATGAGTTTATGAGAAAACTGGCACTAGTGCTAGCGGGAGCATTGCTATGTTCCTTGCATTTGCTGGCTCAGAACACCACCATTACCGGAAAGGTGGTTGACAGCAGAACCGGAAACGGCTTACCCGATGTAACCGTAGCCGCAGTAGGTACCAACACAGGTACTAAAACAAACGCTGATGGAACCTATTCCATCTCCTTCCCATCCAGCGTTCGCACCCTCACCTTTAGTTATGTTGGATACACAACCACAAGCCGCGCCATTGGTCGTTTGGCTGTACTGAACGTTGATTTGGAAGAAACTACTTCCGATTTAGC
>JAHEMO010000162.1 GCA_024643625.1 Chitinophagaceae bacterium | reverse complement strand
GGTAATCCAAACCTGTGCGCCCTGCGCAGCCAATAGCTGTGCTACTACAGGGTGTGCGTCCTTATTGGGTCCTATTATTTTTTGTAGACTTAGTTTAATCATGCCGGCAACTGCGGTTTTTACTATTAATCCAATGCCAATACCTCACGTGCTTTGGCAAGCAGGGCATCGGGGTCAAAAGGTTTGGTCATGTATAAATTGGCACCTACTTCCTGTCCCTTTTGCCTGTCCAGCTCCTGCCCTTTGGCGGTAAGTAAAATGATGAAAACATCGTGCAACCCAAGCTCCTGCTTTACCTGCCGGCATACTTCCATGCCATTCATTTTAGGCATCATTACATCCAGAAAAACCAAATTCGGTTGTTCGTCACGGATGATCTGTAAGGCATCGGCGCCATTCTCTGCGGTAAAAAAAGCAACGTCCTCGTCTTCCAGATCTTCCAGCGTTTGGCTGATGAGCATACGGATATGGGCCTCGTCATCTACAATCAACAGTTTCTTCATGATGCTATCGTAATGGTTCTTTTGTTTGGATGGATTTATTGATATACCAGAAATAAGACGTTCTCCAGCCCCTTTTCAAAGCGCAGGGTCCGGATGATCTGCTGCCTTTCGCCGGCGCCTGATTTTATGATGATAATATCCGGCTGATTGTCAACGGCTTTCTGCACCAAATCGTTGCCATCGCTTTCCAGCACCTGATATCCTTTGGTGCGCAGCACTTCCGTCAGGGTATTTACAGTGCTGTTGTCCTCATCTACCACTAATACTTTTTTCTTCGATTTACCCTGATCGAGCAGGGTGCCTATCTCACTAAACAGCAACGTTGTATCAATGGGCTTGGTAAGGTAGCGGTCTACACCAATGCGGAAGCCGCGCACTTTATCCTGCACAATGCTGAGCACGATGATGGGAATATCCATGGTTAGCGGATCGTTCTTCAATACTGCGGCCACATCAAAGCCATTCATCTCAGGCATCATGATATCCAGAATCACCAGGTCGGGGCGGTTTTCCCGTATCATGCCAATGGCGTCTTTGCCGTTGCGGGCTTCTTCTACAAAATAGCCGGCATCTGTAAGTTCCTGATTCAGCAATGAGCGTATGCTGTCGTCATCATCCACCACCAATACGCGGCGCGGCTGTGTGCCGAGACTGCTTTGGCTATTGGCCACCTGCACTTTCAGTTGGCGCACCAAATCTTCGAGGTGGAGGGGCTTGGCCGCCGAGCCCGCTGCAATGGTGGGCAGCGAAAAACTAAAGCTGCTACCCTTACCCAACTGGCTGTCGAGCCAAATACGGCCACCATGGTATTCCACAATTTCCTTGCAAATGGGCAAGCCAAGACCGGTACCTTTTGGTTTATCAGTAAGCGTATCACCCACCTGCTTAAACTGCTCAAATACGGCATCGTGATCCTTTGGCGCAATACCAATGCCGCTATCGGTAATGGTTACTTCCACATGATCGTCGCGTTGTTTTATGCTGCAATGCACCTGCCCCTTCGGCGTAAATTTCACGGCATTGCTCAGCAGGTTTACCATTACCTGTATCAGCTTGTCCTTATCGCCATTTACCATGGGCAGGTCGCGGTCGAATTGCCGGTCGAGGCTCAGGCCGCTATTTTCAAACAGGGATGAAGTGGCGGCAATCGCCCTTTCGGCTACCTCGGCCAGGCTCACCGGTTCCATATTCCATTCCATTTTACCGGCTTCTATTTTGGCCAGGTCAAGCACATCATTGATCAGGTGGGTAAGGCGCTGACCCTCGGCTACCACCACATCCAGATTGTCATCAATCTGCTCCATGGCTTTTGCCGTTTTGGGATCGCTTGCATCAGTCAGTGGCCATATTTTTTCCGTAAGGCGCTTGCGTATTATTTTGGCAAAGCCCAATACTGAAGTAAGCGGTGTGCGCAGTTCGTGACTCACCGTGCTCAGGAAGGCACTCTTGGCCTGATTGGCTTTTTCGGCCCCCTTGCGGGCATTGTCGGCTTCCAGTCTGGCCTCGTTCAGCTCCTCAAACAATCTTGCCTTGCGCAGGGCAATGCCTACCGAACCGGCAATGGTATTGAGGAGGCGCAGGTCGTCTTCGGTAAACCTGTTTTCTTCCTCGGTGCTTTGCACGCTGAGCACGCCACCCACTTTGTCGCCCACGGAAATGGGTACACCGAGATAGGATGCTGATTGCTTGCCAACAAGACCCACTCCCATTTCGCGGCGGCGTTCCTGCAGATCTTTATTTACCAGCAGTGGCTTACCGGTTTTAAGTATGGTAGAAGTAAGCCCCTCGCCAAGGCGCATGGGTGGCATATCGTCGCCGTATTGGTAGGGGAAGCTTATCATGCGGCTATCTTCATCCAGCAGCGCCAGGTACACAATATTGGCTTTGAAGAGTTTGCGCAATTGCTCGCCTACAAGCGCTATCAGTTCGCTGATGTTGAGCTGCTGCACCAACGCCTGCGTGATTTCGTTTACGGTAGCCATTTCGCTGGCGCGTTGCTCGGCCTGGCTTAGCAGGCGATTAGAAGTATCCAGCAGGCGGCTGTTTTCCAGCGCCATGCTCATGCTGTTGGCCACGGTATTTACGAGGCGTACATCGCTTTCGGTAAATGCATGCTCCTTATCCAGGTTTTGCAGGCTTAGCGAACCCATCACTTCGCCGCCGGACAGCAGCGGCACAAAAAGCGCCGACTTGGGGGGTTTGCCCTTGGATACGCCGGTAGCCCCATGCTGCATGGCGGTTTCCTTGTAATGGTCTTTGATGTACAGCGGGCTGCGCTGTTCTATCAGCATGCGGTTGGCCCAGTTTATGGGGCGCGGATCCGAATTAAGGCGTTGTCCCTCTTCCATGGCATACTGCCAATGCTCCATACCCGATTGCTTGTCGAAATTGCGGATCAGCACGGCATGCGTATCAAAAATCTGGTATAGCTTGCTTCCCACCAGTTCGTAAATGGCGGAGGCGTCTATTTCTTTTACCAATCCTTCCTGAATGGATTTAAGGGTTTCCAGTTCTTCTACGCGGTTGCTTAATTCACCTGTGCGTTCGTGCACCAGTTTTTCCAGTTCGCGTTGGCGCTCCTTAAACTGCCTTGTGCGATTGCGCACAATAGCAAATATCAACAAACCGCCCAGCAGCAAATAAAGCAGAATAGCCCACCACTGCGCATACCATGGAGCCAAAATGGTAAAGCTGTAGACTACTTCGTTGCTCAGCTTGCCATATACATTTCTTGCCCTTACATGAAACTTGTATTGGCCGCGGGGCAGGTTGGTAAATTCTTTAAAATGATTGGCATCCCAATCGCTCCAGTCCTTTTCAAAACCCTCGAGCCAGGTTTGGTAGCGGGTTTTGTCTTCGTTGCTGAAAAACATAGCAGCGTACTCAAAACGTACGGTATTGTTGCGATAGGCTATATCCGGATTTTCTGCAGCGCTGAGGGCACCGGGAAGCGGCATTTGTTGCCCGCCCGAAGTAAGCCTGCGCAGCGCCAGCTGATACGATTGGTTTTGCTCGCCAACTAATTTGGCATCCAGGCTTATCAGGCCATCGCTGGTTATAAACCAAACGACGTTGTTGCTATCCGGAATGATATCCTGTATAAAATCCTGAGCAATTACGTTGCCGGTAGCATAGTCCGCTTCGTAGCCACCATCCTTGTTTTTTTTGAGTAGAAATGGAGCCTGACCGGAAGCGCTCACCCAAATATCACCGGAAGAAGCCTGCTTTAGGGCAACCGCTTCGGTAGGCGAGGCATTCTGGAAGATGCTGAGGTGTTCATCTTTTACAAATTCACCCGACGCTGCGTGGTAGTGAAACATGGCTTTGCCATTGGAAAAACGCAGGGTGTCATCCACCAGCGACATCTGACCATCAAAACTGACCATATTAGCCGAAGGGCGAATGGTATCCAGTTTCATGGCTTCCGGCAACGGCTTGCCATTGGCATCCTGCTGCATGGTAAAGCGATAGAAAAATGATCCCTGCGGGTTGCCCCAAATGGCACCATCGGCATCCTGCAATAGCTGATATACCTGAAAAGGAAGACCTGACAAAGCGCCTGCATACTGCCAATCGGCCGAAGTAGCTGTTCTGTGGAAAAACCTAAGCTGATCGTCGCCAGACGCAACAAGCGCATTAGGATGGCCGTGGGGTATAAACAATGAAATATATTGTTGCCTGGCCGTAGTACCGCTTGCAATCCGCCTAATTCGCTTGCCATCCCAGCTATGCAGGCCATTGCCGGAAATCAGCAGTTCATGTCCATCGTTCAGCAGTGTAAATACCTGTGCACCGGTAACCACAGGCAGTGCTACAAAATGACGCTTAGCCGCATCATACCCCATCGCGTTGCTGGAAAGACCCACATACATGGTTTCCTTATAATTCGCCAATGAAAGAGCGACTTCTTCAATACCAGCTGCTCTGGCAAATCTTTTTATAGGAGCAGCCAAATCAATACGGCTGATGCCATTGTCCAACGCCAGCCATAGCATACCCTGTCTATCCTGCGCCATGCCATACACAGCGCTGTTTTGCAACCCATTGCTAATATCAATCTGCTGCAATAGCTGCAATTTGTCGTTCAACAAAAACAACCCCGCTCCTGCAGAAGCAATGGCAATTCGGCCATCGCGCAATCGCAGTACTTTGTATACAATCTTACCCGCGGCCAACCCGTCAATTGGGGTTTTTAGGGCTGTAAAATTGCCATTCTCCCAGCGGTAAAATCCATTGACAAAAGTGCCAAACAAATAGGAAGGTTTACCATCAGCACCTTCGCCCTGCCGCAACATAATCTGGCAGCGATCAAGGCCCAATGGTTCGCTGCCGGGCACAAATTCCAGTTGGTTGTTCACCATACGGTATAATCCCTTGTCGGCCTGATGTACATACAGCACCCCATCTACATACCAGGTGTACATAAACCGGGTTTCAGGATTCCACACTTTTACGGTGCGGTTGCCGGCGGCATCGGGGTAAGATACCATGGCCATATAGGTTCTGGATTGCATAATCAATCCTTCGGGCATCACCTGCACCGTCCATACATCGCCAAACTCCCTGAGCGAATCGGGCAAGGCACTAAAAAGAGAATGGGTAACCATATGCCCAAGACTATCCTGCCTAATGTAACCAATCTCATTTCTGGAGCCGTAGTACACCGTGCCGGCGCTATCCATAACCAGGCTGCGGATGTTTACGGCCCTGGTACCTCCTTTGTCCGGACTTACCTTAACCCAGTTTACACCGTCGTATTGCAGCAGGCCATTATTATTGCCGACATACAGCATCCCATCCATGCCATGAATAACGCTCCAGCTTTGGGGATCGGAATGAAACTCGCCATAGTTGAAATTGCGGATGGCGGGCTGTGCGGCATCGTCCATTTGCCCGAAAGATGGAAAGCCTATGAAAGCAAAAAATAAAATAAAGGCCAGGGTAAAAGCACCCCGGGTTAGCCCGACAGGCTTACCACTTGGTTCCAACATATATTATGTCATTAAATATGGATCTATAGCCACTTGTTTTTCTCCGGGTTTCAGGAGATTGCATCACACCACACGCCCTAAATATATCTAAGAAAAAAATCCAATTTGAAACTTGATTGGACAAGGTTGTGAAAATTTGTTGAGAATGGGTGGTTCCGAAAGCTATCAGAACTATCGGGTTGGTTGGTGTGGATACCGCCATACACCGGGCTTTTTTGCCGCCAAATACTATCTTGATGGCCTAATGAAAAATTCACCACCTATAAAAAGGTTGCTCCTGCATCCCATAATAGTCGTCATCATTTGCATTGCCATTACGCGTTTGCCGGCACAAGCGCAACAAGCAGGCAGCCCCGCACCACAGCGGCCCAATATTCTGTTGATTGTAGCTGACGATCTTGGCTATGCCGATATCGGTTGCTATGGGGGTGATATTGCTACGCCAAACCTCGATGCACTGGCCATGCGAGGGCTGCGTTTTAGCCGTTTTCATACCGCTCCCTACTGTGCCGTTACCCGCGCCATGTTGCTCAGCGGCAATACCAACCATACGGCAGGTATGGGCAGTCAGGATTTGGTAACCGGCATTGAAGGATACGAAGGCCATCTGAGTGAGAGAATTGTACCTGTTCCTCAGCTGCTAAAACAAGCAGGCTACCATACCTATATCGCCGGCAAATGGCATTTGGGAACAACTCCGGGAGATAATGCTGCGCAAAAGGGCTTTGAGCGAAGTTTTACCCTGCTGGAAGGTGCGGCCAACCATTATAGCGCTACCGGTGTGCTGCGCGACCCTCCCATTTCACCCTATACCGAAGATGGAAAAACTGCAACCTGGCCGGAAGGCACCTATTCCACAACGTTGTACACCGATAAGTTGATGGGTTATATGGATAGCCACCGCGGTGATGGCCAACCATTTTTCGCCATGGCCACCTACACCTCTCCACACTGGCCACTGCAGGTAGATGAAGCATTTGAAAAACCCTACCGTGGCCGATACAATGCCGGCTACGAAGCATTGAAAAAACAACGCATGCAAAGCCTCGCCGCTGCGGGCATGATACTCCCCAATGCCATAATGCCGCCAAGCCATCCGCTGGTAAGGCCCTGGGATAGTCTGAGCACCGCGGAACGCCGCATATCATCGCGGAAAATGGAAATTTATGCCGGTATGGTGGCCAATCTCGATTTTCATATCGGCCGCCTGATAGACTACCTGAAGACCACCGGGCAATACGATAATACCCTGATCATAGTCATGAGCGATAATGGCGCTGCAGCCGAAGATTTTTACTACGATGACTATTTTGGTCCCTTTTTGCGGTCGCATTTTACCGATGCCTACGAACAAATGGGCAGGCCCAATTCATTTATTGCCTATGGCCGGGCCTGGGCCGAAGCCGGCAGCGCCCCCTTTCGCTACTATAAAGGCTTCACTACCGAAGGGGGTACTGTTGCGCCCATGATTATTGCAGGTCCGCAAGTGGCAGGTGCAGGTACCATTGTGCCTGCTTTTGCCAGCGTGATGGATATTGCCCCAACCCTTTATGCGCTGGCCGGTATCAGCTACCCATCCGTTGCTGCAGGCAAGGCCATAGCACCATTAAAGGGTGCATCGCTTTTGCCATTACTGGCTGGCAGTACAAGTGCTGTTCACGACAGTAGTTATGTTTTTGCTTTGGAGCACAGGGGCAGGATAGTTGTTCGTAAAGGCAGATGGAAACTGGTAAGCAACGATCAACCTTTTGATCCCCAAAATTTTCAGCTCTTTGATCTGAAAAACGATCTTGCCGAGCAGGTGGATGTAAAAGATAAATACCCCGATGTATGGGCCGAGATGCTACAGGAATGGAAACGATTTGCTGCGACGGAAAAAATAAAATTTCCCACGCCGGTGGATGGTGAAGGGTTGTAACCACCTGCACAAACACCAACGTCATGCCGGGATTAGTTAAATAGGTATCGCCCCGATGGGGCTGGATGGTTTGGTTAATTACGTTGGCCGCAATGATATCGCCCCGATGGGGCTGAATGGTGGTGGTGATTTCGTTCTACACAGGTATCGCCCCGATGGGGCTGGTGGGTGCAATTGATTCGCTTGGCTACAATGATTTCGCCCCCATGGGGCTGAATGGTTGGGTTGATTACGTTTGAACAACGTATGTGTTCCTATAGAAATGCGAATGTGGATGCTCCGTAGGAGCAGAACCTTTGCAGCAATTGTTATGCAAGGCAATTCTCAGCCCCATCGGGGCGGCACCTTCAATCTATAAAATCAAAAACATATTTGTCATCAAATTCAATTTCAAATTTTTGCAGGAAATCTGAATATTCTTCTCTG
>JAHEMO010000161.1:6817-7839 GCA_024643625.1 Chitinophagaceae bacterium | reverse complement strand
ATGTGCAGATCGCCGCCAAAATTGGTTTGTACCAGCACCCCAACGGTGTAGGGCTTGCCGTCGATTCGAACTATTCTGGAAGCCGTTCCTATACCACCCTTGTAGCCAAAGCAAACCGTGCCTGTACCGGCCCCTACATTACCTTCGGCTACCGCACCGGTGGCGGCGCTTGCTATGGCTTGCATCACCTGTTTTTCCTGCACATGCATGCCTCGTATATTGTTGAGGTAACCATCGTTGGTTTCCCCAACCAACGCATTTACACTACGTACATTTTCGTTGCCTTTTTGCGCCAGCGTATAATTGATAACGGCTTGCATGGCAGTGGCTACGCTTAGTGTATTGGTGAGTATTACTGGTGTTTCCAGGTTGCCCAATTCCTGCACCTGTGTGCTGCCGGCAAATTTGCCAAAGCCATTGCCCACATACAAGGCTGCCGGCACTTTTTGCTGAAAAATATTACCGGCATGTGGCAAGATGGCTGTTACGCCCGCGCGTACGCTATCGCCTGCTATAATTGTGGTATGCCCTACCTGTACACCTGCTACATCGGTAATGGCGTTTTGCGGTCCTTTGGGCAGTGTGCCAAATACGATGCCATATTCTGCAGCGCGTTTGCCCTGCGCCATCAAGGCATTGGCCAACAGCAAGAGCAAATAAGTAAACAACAAGGTAAGTAGCCGCATGGTAATGGTGATTTGCCGAAAGATAGCAGATGTAGGTTTTTTGGGTGAAAAACACAAGGGCAAGCGGCGATTTTCAGACGGATCTGCGTTCACGTAAACATTCAAGTAGCGGGTAACATCAAACTGAATTTCCACCCGGATGTCAGCATTGACCAATCCTCAATCAATAAATCTAAAATCTCCCCAATTTTTGTGTATCCAATACCAGCCTAAATTGAAGAATTAAACTCAGGTTCGGTGACCGTCATGAAGTTTTTGGAACTATAAATATAATTTGGCTTACTATGCTGAAAAAGCTAATTTCACTTTTCTAATAAATTAAGTATTTAATGGTAC
>JAHEMO010000161.1:0-6807 GCA_024643625.1 Chitinophagaceae bacterium | reverse complement strand
TACCCCCCCCCCCCCGCGCGACTTCCTCACACATTTAAACTCCTGTGTATTCTTGGTTGCACTAACAGTATTGGCCTCCTGTTCCAAAATACATCAAGATCATTTTGCCGATGATTTTCAAAGCACAAAAGATTTTTCTATAGCATCAGCCAAAACCTGGTGGAAAAATGATTTCAGATCAGGCCCGGCATATTATTCGCTTGATACGAAGAGCCCATTTGTGGTATTAGGCAGGCGTTTTGACCCCACCGGCGATAGATCCGCAGGCAATGCCAAACATTTCTTAGACTGGAAAAATGCGACTGCCTTTAAAAAAGGCAGTATGGAATTGGTTCAAATACCAATCTATATTAGCAGTTCCATTGTTTTAATGACCAACGTGCTGTCAGATAAACATACAGAAAGACTGAAAGTACTTGAAATGACGCAACAAAGGCTCATTATCGTTAGAATGGATAGCGAAGCACCTTTGGTTCGAATTGCTACTTTGATTCCTAGTTCCCAATACTTGCAAATGCACGGAGGCGTTTTTATTGTCCCCAAAGATTTTTCCCCGCCCTCTGATTTTGACGGCATGCTAATTGTAAGAAATTGGCAGGAAACCCCGCAAGCCATTTGGCAATATCGCAATGGATACAAAAGAGCGATGCAAATACATCCGCTTGTAATTGAAGATACCAATGAGAATGCACACTCGCCAATGACTTCAATTGCTTGTGATCCAATAGAAAATATTATTGGGTATGAGAAATATTGCATTTGTGCGCCAATTACAGACGAACCTTGCTGTGAAAATCCTGATGAATGGCAAGAAGATGTTAATCGACCAATTTACGGGTACATTCCTGCAGATCCTTTTGGGTGTATGGATGACGATGGAGGATGGGACGATCCGGGTTGTGCAGGATTAAGCGAAGAAGAATGCATATGCTCAATGTATGGCTTAGGATGCGGTGTAAATGACATACCAGAAAATCCCCAAGAACAGAATCCATGCTATGTTGCTCCAGCCGCAGCACAAGCACTTTCAACCCTTTTTTCGAGCCAGTCTTTTCAGCAGGGATTGGTAGCAATTGCTGGCCAAAATCCTAAATATGAACATACCATTACGTTTGGTAAGGATGCAAATGGGAATATTACAGCCTCACCTTTAAGTGTGGGCTCAAGTACTTCCAATGGCACAATCCACCCCTCGTGGCCCGGTTCATTTGCCGATCTGCATAACCACCCGAATTACCAGCCTCCATCACCAGCTGATTTGTACGAACTAATTGGGAAAAATGGCCAAAGTAGCAATTATACCTATCGTATTGTACAATTGCCAAACGGGCAGCTTTATGGCTTCGGGATAATGAACTCTCAAATGGCAAAACAATTCAAAATTTCACACCCACCACGTCCCACAAATAACGGTCCAGATTTCCCAATGAACATGTATGATAATGTTTGGAATGACGTATACGACAAACTAATAATAGCAGGAAAACCTGAATTGGAAGCGGAAATTGCGGCGCTCGCATTCCTATTAGACTATTACTCCACGGGAATTAAACTTATTCGATTTGATAACCAAGGACAGCCAAAATCAGTAAAGACGGAAAAGGTGAAGATAAATGAAACAGAAACTTATATCATTTCCCCTTGTCAATAAAAATTATCATGAAAAAAACACTATTAATTTCCGCAATCTTGATTGCTTTCACAAAAGTTGGATACAATCAAAAGAAGGCAGATATCGACCTATTGAAACTCACCGAACACAAGCAATTATTTATCGGGAAATCGTTGAGCAAACTATTGCACGAAATTGACGGGAACCCAACAATTGTTTATGGCCACCGGGGAATTAATGGGTCTATGACAGGAGGAAGAATTGTATTTTATTTTGACTCCCGACAAATGATTGACAGCCTTCGCAAAAAAAATATCACGCCGTTGACCCTAACAGTTTATGTTGTTGAATTTTTTGAAATGGATGATGCTAACCGTTTTAAAGAGAAAAAGAATGTATGGACAAAATCAGATGAAGAAAAATATGGAAAGTTGACTATTGAATCTTTTTATTTTTCTGGGGTTAAATAACTACTAGAAGTCGTTCATAAGTTAACGCAATATATTATAAACTGAATCACTTGGAAATGGCAACATCCATAGGCCTAAAGGCATGCCGCAAGCAATTATTATTGATGTTGTCATTGTTTGCGTGCTTCTTTACCTTTTAGAGTGTCTGGATGACAAGCTAAAATTTTTACTTCTCCTGGTTTAAACAGGGCCAAGAAAGTTAGCACACTCGTGGTTTCCTTCTATTAAATGGAAAAATTGATAGTTCAGAGAAAATAGTATTGAGCCTCAAAATTTGACCGTACACGGAGGTCAAATTTTGAATGGGACAATGCAAATCGCATCAACGAAAAAAGGTACCGATAGGCAAAGGCCGACATGAAACAATACATCACGTTAACCATAATGGAATTTGGGCCACATTATAAAAGAGGAAAACCCTGCTCCCTAAATCCAATAAGTGCTTTAAACAAATAGAATGATGTGAAAATCACCTTGTTGTAATAAACAATTTAAAATTCCAAAAAAATACTTAATGAATCTCAGGTTATATTTTCAAACAACTAACCAAATACATATTATCATAAAATCGAACCAATTGGTTAAGAACGAAATCTCGTACAGAATAAGTGGTAAATATCAATCATAAAATCACTCAAATAGCCAGCCTACTTTTCTTCATACCTAGTTGCAAATCAATCTATTATGGAGCGACAAATCGTATTGTCACTTTTAATCGTATTGCTGTTAATAAAGAGGCAGCACTACCAAACCAAAATAATAAAACCGGCCTTTATAGGATCAGCAATTTTGATTTTGCTACCACTACTGTGGTACGCCAAACACGACAGTTCATTAGGCCGATTGCATATCTGGAGACTTTCCCTGCAACTTTGGTTACAACAAAACTTCTTTTCGGGTCTTGGTTCAAACGCATATAATCCAGCATATAATCACTTGCAGGCGACATATTTTTCGTCCCGATCGCTATATACCAAAGCAGCCATGTTGGCAAATGACGGCTATTTTGCTAGCAATGAATACTTGCAATTTGGTATTGAGTATGGTTGGTGGTACACCCTGCTACTACTTTTAATTTTTAGCGTCTATACTGCCTTTCTTTTTGCAGCCTGGCGACAAAAACTAAATGTCTTACAATTGTTTTATACTTGCTTACAACTCCCCATGTTCATTGCTTCATGGGTTGCCCACCCTTGGCATTATTATGCATCAATTGCATGTACAGTTTTGCTTATGCTGCTTTTGCTAGTTGAAGAACTATCAAAATCTGTTTTATCAAATTCAAAAACGAAAAAATGGTGTTATGCAATATTTACTGCTTTCACATTATTGTATTGCCTTGCCTGCTTCCGTTTTGAAAAAACCAAAAATACTGCATTAACCAAAGCCAAAAACGAATGGCAATGGGGTAATAAGGGTGAAGCAATTATATTGTTCGAATCAATTTGCGCGACTCATCCAGACTGGCAACCGCACAACGAAACCTTCGCTTACTATTTGTGGGCTATGGGTAATACGCAAAAAGCCATTGATAAGCTCGAACGACACCACAAACACCATTGCAACCAGCGCCTTCACCAAATGCTTGGTGATTGGTATTTGGAAAAAAAAAGTAGATATGAAGCGATGCATCATTACCACAAGTCACTTTTTATTACACCTCACCTAATTGAGTCGCGTATAAAATTGGCCGAAGCTTATCTGGCATTTTCCAACACAGACAGCGCTGTTTATTGGGCTAATCAGGCGCTCATCTTTCCCCGAAAAGTGTATAGCCCTAAAATTGAACAGTTAGAAAAGAAGGCTGCACAAATATTGAAACAGCAATAACTATAAGCCGGGTTTTACCGGCTTATAGCGAAAAATTCAGTTAATAATTCAGAGCCTTCCAGCAGAAACAAGATCGGAAAAGAACAATACCAAATCCAAACTCACCAACCACTCCCGATAGTCCCGATAGCTATCGGGATCGGGACCACTAACCACCATTACACCTCCCCAGCCCGGTACATCTCGCTAAAACTCTTCTTCGGAAAATCCAGCGGTGCATGTCCGTTGGTCCAGGCGGTAAATACATTATTGATTACAAAGCTCTTTTGCTTACCTCCCGCCATGTTCATCAGGGCTCTGCTCAGCATGGCAGCCTTCCAGCCCTTCCAGCCCAGTCGCTCGGCCAGTGTGCTTTCGCCGCGGGCCACCGCTTCATGCCGGTTGTGCAGCAGCAGTTCGTGCAGCGGAATTTTTACCGGGCATACCTCAGTGCAATTGCCACAAAGGCTGCTGGCGTAGCTCAGGTGCTTATAGTCGTGCATGCTGCGCAGCCATGGGGTAATTACCTTACCAATCGGACCGCTGTAGGTAGTGTCATAAGTATGCCCGCCAATGTTTTTATATACGGGGCAGGCATTGAGGCAGCTACCGCAACGAATACAATAGAGGGCTTCGCGGCCCCTGGGATCGGCGAGGAGTTTGGTGCGGCCATTATCCAGTAGTATCACGTACATCTGTTCGGGGCCATCGGTTTCGCCTGGCTGCCGCGGACCACTAATAATGCTGTTGTACACCGTAAGTCGTTGGCCGGTACCGTAAGTAGCCAGCAGCGGCCAAAATACCTGCAGGTCGTTGATGGAAGGCAACACTTTTTCGATGCCTGTAATGGCAATATGCACTTTGGGCCAGGCATTGCTCAGGCGGCCATTGCCTTCGTTTTCGGTAATGCATATGCTGCCGGTATCGGCCAGTAAAAAGTTGGCGCCGGTTACACCCACTTCCGCCTGCACATATTTTTCGCGCAGCTTTACCCTTGCTACCTGTGTAAGCTCCTGTGGCGAAAGGCCCGGTGGCGTGCCCAGTTTTTCGGCAAATACCCGCGCCACATCTTCCTTGCTTTTGTGCATGGCAGGGGTTACAATATGGTAGGGCGGCTCGCCATCCAATTGCTGAATGTATTCGCCGAGGTCGGTTTCTATGCTTTCAATGCCGTTTTTTTCCAGAAAATCATTGAGGTGTATTTCCTCCGTTACCATGCTTTTGCTCTTCACCAGGGTCTTGCAGGCCGCTTCGCGGCAGATGGACAGTATGGCCTGCCGCGCTTCCTCCGCATCCTGCGCCCATATTACGGTAGCGCCCCTTGCGGTTATCTTTTCTTCAAATTGCTGCAGGTAATGGCCGAGGTTGCTGATGGCATCGCGCTTGCGGCTATGGGCATAGTTGCGGGCCGCTTCAAGGTTGGCAAACTGCTGCTTACCCACGGGTACCGTAGCGTTGTACTTCCCCATGTTGAAGTTAATAACACAGCGGTGATTGAGGTCGCCGCTCTTAACCGTGCTTTTGGCAAGAAAAACTGAAGCCGTATTCATAACCGTAAAAATAGGTAATCACGGGCAGGCACTTACCTGTACTGTCCTACGTAAAAATGGCTTTCAGTTTTAAACCAAAAGCCAAAGTGCATACTACCCTTCGGGTAAATGATTAATGATGGTGCTGATGCGCTTTGGTTTGCTCGTGCTGCCGCATTTGATACATGAGAGCAATGATGCTGAGAACGGAAAAGGTGAGCACCATAACCACAGCCAGTGCTATGGCCCAGCCGGCACCATAATCCAATGCCTTAATAAACATCATGGCGCAAAAAATGGTAAGCAGGATACTGGTGGCAAAAAATGGAAACTTCATGGTATAACTATTTGTCGGTGGCAAAAATAAGGACTTGGGGGATTCGGGGTGGATTGTGTGTGGTTTAAAGTTTAAGAGGAAGTTGACGTGTTTACAGGTTCAAGTGGTAGGGAGGGTGCTTGAAATATTTAACCACTAAGATCACAAGGGAGGCACAAAGGTCACTAGCGGTTTCTTTGAGAAACGCTGTGGCACAAAAAAATTGAACCACAAAGTCCGAAAGAAGCTAAGGTTCACCAAGGTTAATCTCTCTGCGGAACTCCTGCATTTATCTCTAGGGCAAAAAAAATTGAACCACAAAGTCGCCAAGTAGCTAAGGTTCGCAAAGGATAATGGCTCTGCGGAACTCGTGTAATTATCTCTGCGTATCTCTGGGGCAAAAAAAAATTGAACCACAAAGCCGGAAAGGCGCTAAGTTTCACCAAGGATAATGTATCTGCGGAACGCTTCTATTCATCGCTATGAACCGCTGTGGCCCAAAACTATGGTACATGGCTGTAGTCCAAACCACCAACCACCAACCACTCCCGATAGCTATCGGGACCACCAACCACCAACTACTCCCGATAGCTATCGGGACCACCAACCACCGAATCATACACCACCACCCTATCCCACAAATGGCTGTATTGCTCCACAAAAGCATTATGCAAGGCATGCGTCTGGTAAGCATCCTGATCGGCGGCATCTTCAAAATACATCAGCTCACTTACATGAAAACTATTATCTACTACATCCCGCTTTTCAGTGCTGGCAGGGGTGCCAATGCGTAGTTGTTTCACCTGAGGAACAGCACGCAGGGTTTCCAGCCCTTTCATTAATTGCGACGCAGTAGCCGCATCCTTCAACCAAAAAAATACCTGATGAATAACCATACTTTTATTTTTTGCTGTTGCCGCTTTTGCTTTGAGGTTAGTGGCGATACCGGTTGATGCAGTATTGGTGACAATTTTTGTTTCTTTCCATCATTCAATTTGCGCGATGCTGTGCTTGCCCCTAACATGCTGCATCGACACTTGTATCATTTCATCATCAAATCAACTGCAAACC
>JAHEMO010000160.1:6332-7870 GCA_024643625.1 Chitinophagaceae bacterium | reverse complement strand
CCTCTGCGCGTTTGCGAATATCCATAATAGAACCTGTTGTTCCCGTTATCCAAACCTTCCTTCCCGTTTTGCCACCGGTATTCATATACAAAGTTCCGAATTGAATGGCCGGCACCACGGAAGGCGCGTCAATGTACATACTAAATCCATCAGGATTGCCACGGGTATTTTTGGCACTATCGGCACCAATAAACAGGGTGTGCTGACTACCCAGCATTACGGGGATGGTGGTGCGTACATGAAGAGCAGCGCCGGCATTGGATGGCGGGGGATTTACCAGATAGATATTTCCACCGCTTGCCGTAATACTTCCGGTATTGAACACACCGTAAATTCCTGGTACGGCAGATCTGCCGCCTATGCTAAAAATGGCCGGAATGCCCGCATTGCTCCCGTTTACGGGTACATAAGTTACTCCCGCGCTATTCACTCCGTTGTTGGCATTGATGATAATATTCCCACCAGATTGATTGAAAATACTGCCATTACTAATGAACATGGCACCATTTACCTGAACGGTTCCTGCGCCGATTGTAAGTGCGCCACGCAGCATCAACAAAGCTTTTGGATTGGCTGCATTACACCCTACCAAAAGGTTGGAATTGCTATTGTTCACTATCAGTTGTCCACCGGGGTTTATGGCAACTGAATCGGCCACGGCATTCGCTATATCCACGGTTACAGCACCGTTTACAACCACTTTGTCGCTGCACACCGGTACACCTGCAGGCAGCCAATTGGCTGCATTGCTCCACAACCCGGTACCATTATAATATTTGATGCCGCTAACTGCGTTGGTAACCACAAAATCGTGATACAGAAAATTATTCTGCAATTGTTCTTCCGGAACAGTCCTGTTTTTATTGAATACCACGAATAGTTTGTAATGGCCGGACAAAGCATTTATAGCAATCTGCACCTGCATATTTACCGAGTCGTCTGCAGCAAGCGGCTTAATCTTAAATGTTTTTACCGGTATGATATTGCCAAATACATCTTCTAATTGTACAGTCACAGGAATGCTGTCTGCAAATGTTTTGCTGCTGATATTACGGAAAGCCACGCCAAATATTGTATTGCCAGCGGCGGCGTCTACGGTATCGGGTGTGTTACGTGCTCCGGTTTTTCCGGCAAATAAAAAATACTCGTTTGGCATAATCGCAGCTTCGGGTAATCCGGCATATGACACCCGCATGAAACCAGTTTCGCCAGCCTTGGCTTGCTGTTTGTCTCTCGTTTCAAATTTCAATTGCAGGTATGGGTATACATTGGCATCAATAGCCGGTAAAGGCAATTGCGACAAAACAGTATCCGCTTTCGACTCATTCAGTGAAAATAACTTTACTGCAACACCGGTTGATTTTACACCGTACACCTGCACTTCTGTTGTATCCGAATCAAAGGCGTTAGGGAGGTGTTGCCATTGTATACGCTCCCAAGAAGCTGCAGGACCAATTGGCTGGGTCAGCATCGAACCAATGGTGTCTGGCATAGGAATGTCGGCATCGAAGATTGGACGGTCGAAAAGGCCTGCAGAA
>JAHEMO010000160.1:0-6232 GCA_024643625.1 Chitinophagaceae bacterium | reverse complement strand
TTGCCATTGTATACGCTCCCAAGAAGCTGCAGGACCAATTGGCTGGGTCAGCATCGAACCAATGGTGTCTGGCATAGGAATGTCGGCATCGAAGATTGGACGGTCGAAAAGGCCTGCAGAATAGCGATAAACGGGTGCAAAAGTTGCCGCACTATTCTTTTTGAATATGAATGAAAATGTTCTTGGGCCGTTGGCGGAATCAATGGTGGCAAAGCCCTGACGCTTGAGACTATGGTACAAAGACTGTCCGCTGCCAAACAACGCCGTATCTGCTGCCCATGCAAGCGCATTCATGTTTTCATAGGGTTGGTCAACCACTAATCGGGCTACTACAAAATGTCCGTCAGGCACTATCAAATCCAGAAAGTCCATGGCATGCTTGCGGGTGGCTGCGGTTTTTATGCTGTATTCAAAATTGTTTTGCCTTCCATTTGCGCAATTGCTTATAGTGGAATTATACATGCCATTGGGAGATGGATTGTTTCTCCAGGGGATAAAACTTGATGAATCGAATACGTTGAAAATTATAGAACTGCCAACACAAGCGCTTTGGATATCCTGCAGCCCATTTCTTGACAAACTGAAATGTGAATCCTCTGTACCACTGGTGGGAAAAATACCGTGGGATACATAAATATTATTGGCGCTGGAATCGAGCGCTAATTTTCGGTCTACCGGAAGGCGCAACTGTGTAAAGGAATTTTGAAGCCACTGAAAATAATGGGCCTGATTAAAACCTTCGGTGGAAGAAGGTAGATAGGTGAAGGAACTAGACGACCATGTGCCGGGATTATTATTTATCAGTTTGGCAGCCCTCCAATAGTAAACCGTATTGGGCAGTACGGCATTTTGGGGAATAAATTTTAGTGTGCCTCCTGACTGCTGTATATCCATTTCGTACTTCAGCGGCGAATTAAATAACAGGGTGGTATCCAATTGGTATCGGTATATGGCACTTGATTCCATCACGTGGCCGGCAAATGCATAAAAGGATATGGGCCAGGAATTTACTATAGCGAAATTTTTGGGATAACCAGCATAAACCAATGACGCATCAATAGTAAAGGGTAGTTTGAGGGTGTTATTTTGAATTGTGCTTTCGTCCAGAAGATTATCGGGATCTACCACAAAGTCTAACGAATTGGCACCTGCACCTCCAATGCCTTTTACCGGTAGGTTGAGCAAGACAGTTTTACTGTTAGCCATTTTAAGGAGCTTTGTTTGCCAAACCTGCCTGCGGCTACCATCGGGAAAATTTCTGAATGCCACTACGGCAACTGTATCCAGTGGGTTGACTTTACCATTATTGGTGACAGTAAGTTTCACTTGAATGCTATCTGTTGTTACCGCAATAGGACTGTTGGTAATATTTGTTTGGAGGCTATCAATAGCATAGTCGGCCTTTTGCTGCGTATGCATAATAATGGCAGGGTCGCCGTGTATGACAAACTGCTCGGTAGTGCGGCGATAACTAAACTCATCGTCATTAAGACCAAACTTTCTGTAGGTACTGTCAATAGCGCGCTGATGTATAAGTCCTATGCTTTTACCATAATCGTATCGCGAAAGCGACTTGTACCACAAATCGGAAAAACGCGACAGATGTTGAAGAACCCCATAAGAACTGCTCGATATAAAAGATACCGTGCCACCTTCGGGGTACAGTACCCATTTTTCGCTAAGCGTTAGCGATTGTCCACTTGCCCTTTGCTCGCTATAGTTATAAAACTCCGATGCATTGCAACCATTAGCCAACATTGTCGAATACCGTCCGCTAGTATAGTCAAGTGCTTCAGGGTCGTTGAGATTAAAGTCGAAGCTTGTAGTAGAGGAATGCCCGAAATAGCTGATAAAACCGGCACCGGTTTCCAGCCGTTGTTTTATTTTCTGATTGTTTTCCGATGTGTTGGGATCATTCAATCTTTTTACGGTAAGTACGTTTGAGCCAATTAGTGTATCGATAATAATATTCTTATACACGTTCATGGTTTGATCGAGAATCTCGATAATAGTAGCATCTGTACCACCAATGAGATGAAGCGTTTCCTTCTGCCATTGTTTATCGGTGCCACTTTGTTGCTCCTGCAAATAGCGCTTCATTTTTTCCAGATAACCTTTTACCTCATTGCCATTGACGGCAGAAAGCCTTCCAATAGGAATTTGCGGCATTACCTGTGAGCCATAAAAGGCGGTAAAAAGGTTATCACTGGCAGGATCGCCCCATGTGGGAATAAGATTCAGTCTTTTACCAATACTGTCCCTGCTATCGGCTCTATAGGTAAGCCCATGCCCAATTAGGAACGCGTACTTTGGCTTTACGACAAACTGCTCAAATGCAAAGCGGCAGAAATTTCGAATAGCCATAGGCATAGATGGCACACCGCCGCCAAATTGTTCGAAAAGCTCTTCCACCTCGAACACCTTCGGACTAAAACTACCGCCCACTGCAGAACCACGCATAGCGGCATAGTCCATTACAGGATTGGTGCCTTCAGATTCATATAATATCTTATTGGATATGATTACATAATTGCCTTGCTGTGCGGGTTGGTTGTAGTTGATAAATTGCCTTGGTTTAAGGCTCGAGACAGTGTTTACATAGCGTGTAGTTAATTGGCCCGGCGAAACGTAGAAAACAAATCTCGAAGCAGCGCCAAGCGCAGGAATGGCAATCCAGGAACTATCGTTATCTCTTACAGCAGCGTAACGTTTCCCGTTCGTAAGATCAACAAGATATTGGTTGCCTAAGGCAGTATTAAAATTTACAAAGCGAAGCAAACGCTCGTTTGCAGATGCAGGCAGTTCAAATACAAAAGCTTTTGAGTTGCCATCAAATATGAGTTTACGGGGATACTGCACTTGCAGTTTATGCACGGTAATACCTGCCTGCGACACCTGAAAATTTATATCATTATTATCAGCAAGGAGATTGGCAATTGGCAGGTTGCCCAGGGTGACTTTTTCATCGTTATAAGCTATCTGATTCAGTTTTTGCCAAACGATATTATTGTTCATGCGAACCGTAATATTTCTTACAGCATTAGCACTGCCCGCATAAGCAAAGTTTAGGGAATAGGTCGCAGCCGCACTTGCATCTACAGCCATATTGGTTAACGTTGCTGTATAAGGTTGTACCACATTTCGGGCCCAACCTTCGCCAGAATCGAAAGCAGAACTTTGTAAGCTTTTTCCGCTTACTATACGTTCATAACCTCTTGCCTTTGTAAAACGGAAATCGACATTGAGCTTATGAGAAATGGTTGAAACAAGCTGTTGATTTTGCGGATTTACAGCATTCGCCTGATCGGTAATTCTCTTGTTAGCAGTTTGGGCATTGACGGTAAGATAATACCAGAGCGAGTCGCTAAAAAGACTCCAGCGATCATTCAACTGATCGTCCTGATCCCGATACATGATTTGTTCATCCTTGCCATCATTGGGTTCCGCCCAAAATTCGAGATAGCCATCAGGGGTCATTATGCCTGAAGCAGGATAGGTATACAGGGGCACTTCTTTTCCTTTTCGCAATAGTTGAAAATATTCTACAGGCGTACCTGCAAGGCCGTTGGCCAACAATACTGCATAGGGAACTCTGTAAAAACTACCGTAGTCCGCCAAATCATCATTATTACCCGCGGCGCCGGGAAGGTCTGCAATATTGGGCGTTACAAGAAAGCGGTAATACGTTTTATTGTAATCAATCCATTCATTGCCATAGGCCTGTGCATTTGTACTTTGTCCGGCAGCCAATATAAAAAACAATAGATAGCCAATCCTCCAAAAAGTTCTGATCATAATTCCTCTGTGTGTATTGTAAGCAGCGTCGTCCGATTAATGTGTACTACTACTGTTTAATGATAGGTATTGTTTCTTTCATATCGCCGCTCACCCATTGCAAGTAATAATGACCGTAAGCCAAATGCCGGGTATCAATTCGTGCAGCACCGCTTCGGTTAAGTTCCATCATTCTCCTTCCAGAGGCATCGAATAGTACGGCTTGCCATGGTGTGTCGTTATCAAAAGGAATGATATTCAAAACGTCACGGAATGGATTCGGATAAAGTGTCACCGACTGAACATTGCCAATCCATACTTTCTCAATCTGACTGTACCGTATATCACCTGCTACATCAGTAATTTTTAATCGGTAATAGTGGTAACCTACCGGCAAATTATTGTGCGTAAAGTCATAGCTGGCATCACCATTGGCAGTCTTCTTATTGGTTTTATAAATAGCCGTAAGGTTATCGGGTGTGCGGCCATGTTCCAGTTCGTAGAATACCACAGGGCCTTCCTTAGTTACCTGCCAGTTTACATCTACCTGATTATTGGTGCCGGTTGCCGTAAAACGAAGCAACTGAAACTCATTGGGCAGTACTGTGTAACGAATGATCCCGTTATCATTATAAAAATGCTTTTCCTGCGGCACACGTTCGTTGTTCATCCGCAGTTGAAAATAGTAATTACCCAAAGCAGGATAATTAGTGGCTTTATAATGAATCAACGCGGTATCCTGAGGATTAAGTGCTTTGACGATTCCTGTGGCAACCACGGCGCCGTCTTCATTATTTTTTCCGCCCCTTAATTCGTATGCTGTGGCAGGCACTGGATACTTGCTTGTGTTCACAACTGCCACCGTAATTTCTGGTAACGAAAGTTTTTCGTAAACAGTATCGGCTTTAAAGTCAAGATAATCTGCACTACTCAAAGCTTTATCGCCCTTTGGTTCATAGGCTACCCGCCATTCAGCCAACTGATCGGGTTTGGTAACATCTTCTGCATTGGTGACATACTCCAGGTGAACGGAAGGATAATCAGCCGCGTTAACGGTACTCAGGTCCAACGTTCCGGCACTATTAGCGCTTTCCCGAAGCAAATCGACCGCACCGTTCTTATGGTGCCCGTACAATTTGATATTTGTATTTACAGCCTGCCCGCCACTAAAGTTTTCGGCACGCCATGTGGCAGATTGCCAACTGTTGGCAGGGCCAATATCCGGTGAGCGACGCGTAGCGGTATTGCCGGGTTTCCAGGGATAAAAATTATAATTGATACGATCGTATACACCATCGGTTATAGTTGCTTCAGGCTTATACCGCAGGCTATCATCTTTTTTGTAGAAGAAGGCAAAGGTGCGCGGCTGCTTCATGCTATCCAACTGGTAAAAACCTTGCTCTTTTAAGCGATAGTAGAGCGAATTTCGACCGTTTTGTAAAGTGTCTTTTGCCCATGCACCGGCAAAACTGCTATCATATGGTGGATCCAAAACCATTCGTACCAACACATAATTACCCTTGGGTATCCAATCCATAAAATCAACTATGCGTTGGCGGTTATTGACAGGGTAGTAGCGGTATTCAAAATTGTACCGTCTCGATTCGGCACATACCGGACCGCTGTTCATAAATCCTCCGTTGCTGTTGGCAAGTGGCTGCATGGTTACAGGGTCGAACACATTGAAAATAAGGGAAGCACCAACGCATGCACTGAAGGCAATGCTTTGGCCATTAAGCTCAACGCTGAAATGTGAATCCTGTGTACCACTGCTGTTATAAATGCCATGCGATGCATAAACTGTCTGTCCCACATCGCCCATCACATACTTGCGAAACAACGTATCAGCTTTGAAGGTAGCAGTATTGTCGTGACCTTGCCATTGCCACCAATGCGCCTGAGCAAAGCCTTCCTTACCATCGGTTTGGTAACGAAAGCTTGCGTTGTACCATTTGGCCGGCAGGCCGTTGGCCACAATACTGCTTCGCCAGTAATAGGTCCGGTTGTTTACCCAACTCACCCCATCAAGCGGAGCTTGCAGTACACCACCTCTCGATTGGATATTCCAGGTTTTTAGCAAGGAAGAATTAAATAGGGGCGTGGTATCCATTTGCAAGCGATAAGCGGCAGGTCGTGCCAAACCATCAAAAGTGGATGCCTTAAGTACCGAAGGAGGCGCAGTTTGTACACTGTAATCGTAAGGCCAAACCGGTTTAATACCAATATGCTGCAACACCACTGTTACGCGGGCTTCGTTATTTTGTTTGGTTATTTCATCAATACTGTTTTTAGGATCAATTTTCACCAGTAATGTACCGGTATCGGAAAGCATCATATCGCTGATGGACACTTTTAGTCCGATGGTATCGGATGGCACAATGCGATTAAAGGTTTTGTTGAGTAATACTTTTCTCTCGCCGGAACGCAACTGCTGACTTACTTCCAAATCAACTGCACC
>JAHEMO010000159.1 GCA_024643625.1 Chitinophagaceae bacterium | reverse complement strand
GCCATCCTGAAATCGGCCGGTTTTAGCCAATGGAAATTGGGCATAAGCGGTTTGGTAGCAAGGCCCGGTGCATACAACTTGCCGCAATTGCAAGCCTTGCCCAGGCGTACGCAAATTACACGACATACCTGCGAAGAGGGATGGACAGCTATTGGGGAATGGACGGGTGTACCACTAGGGCAACTGTTGCATCATGCAGGCATACTGCCACAAGCCCGCTTTGTAAATTTTTACTCCTTTGATGGCTGGATAGATAGTGTAGATATGATTGATGCTTTTCATCCGCAAACCCTGCTGGCTTATGGCATGAATGGCCGCGACCTGCCCATACAACACGGTGCGCCACTGCGACTGCGGGTAGAAACACAAATTGGTTACAAAAGCATGAAGTATTTGCAACGGATTGAAGTGACGGAAAAATTTGTAGACACCGGCGTGAGCGATTGGGCCTGGCATGTGGGGATATGATCAATTTTCGCTCAGGCCATTGTTTTGCTGCGATACTTATTTGGCGCATTTCAACGCAAATTAAAATGTTGTGCTACAGTTACATTTACGGCCATGAAATGGCCTAAACATGTGACCGAATAATACAGCTTGCGTGTCGGGTATTATTCAATTTTCGACGTGGAGGGAAAAATCAAATCTCTGGTCTGCCGCTATGCCTTTTCTGCTTATCCACCATACCGCGGCGACTAATTATTGTTTAATTGGCTTGCAGTCATTTGTTATGGTGAAATAATTATTCTACATTGGTAATGCAATTTTCATCCCTTGTTATGAAGTACTGCCTAACATTTTTCTTAGCGCTTTTGCTGGGTGTTTATGCCAAAACACAAACCATCACTGTTTCCGGGCAGTGCATTACCGGTTCAATAACGCTTACTGCCAACGGTACTTACAATGGTAAAACATTATATCAGGGTACAGGCTCAGCAGGGGGGTATAATAATGTGGCCGTAAACTTATATTGGCTTGGGACGCCCGATAATCTTTGGGTTCTTGATTTTGACGGGCAGCCCTATTATAAGAACCCTTGCAATAGCATTACACCATACGGCACCGGAAGTCCGGGATGCCCCTGGACAACTGTAGAGGGCACCAGCTGTACAGGCCCGAATGCGCTGGTTATTTCAGGGGGTGTGCTTGCCGTGCGGCTCAGCAGCTTTACTGCACAAAAGCAAAACAAAGAAGTACTGCTAAACTGGGCGACGGCGTCCGAGATCAATAACAAAGGATTTGAGGTACAAAGAAGTATTGATGGTATCAAATGGAATAGCCTTGGTTTTATCGCAGGAGCAGGAAACGCTACCATAGAAAACCGCTATAATTATATTGACCATGCTCCGGTAAACGGCTTAAACTATTACAGGATATCGATGCAGGAATATAACGGCACCAGGTCTCATTCGCCTATTTTGAATATTGATATGTCGGGAGCTGGTTTTTACAGCATTGCCAATAATCTGGTGAATGGCAATATTCAGTTGGCCATTTATACGCAGGAACCGGTTTCTGCCGCGCTGTTTGATCTTTCGGGCAGAAGATTATTTGATCTAAAGGTTGCGAATGGTATGCAACAAATTGATATGACAGCATTGGCCACCGGCACGTATTTGCTTAAATTGATTAAGGGCAATGAAACCATCACAGAAAAAATCATTAAACTTTAAAAGATGGTGGACAATAGCAATAGCAGAAGGGGGTTTTTGAGAGGGATGGCTATACTATCCGCTACCTGTTTTCTGGAGTCTCCGGCATCAGTTTTTGCAGCACCAGCCAAACATGAGCAATTACTTCAACAGTGGCGTAGATTCTGCGAACTCAACGGTGGCGCTATAAGTTTGCTGCAAAAACCAATTGCAGATGTTGCCATCCAAACCATTTGCAAAGGCCATAAGTATGCGCTTGGTATGCCTGTTAGTTTTGTGAAGGAGAAATTATTGGCCCAGCCCATCTGGATATATTGGGGAGGACAGCAAGCAACACCCAATGATGCTGTTTTTAGTTTTTTTACCGATACGGCTACCCCCCAAACAATTTTTCGCATCAACCGGTTTGAGCTGGAAACCATGAATCACCTGGCAGTACAATCCCATGCGGAGAATTTGATAGGGGTACTGCATTCAAATGCCATAAACGAATCAACAAATAGAAATACCAATCCATCCTTGATTGTGAAAACGATTATCGGTGAACAACGGCAAGCAAAAACTAATTCGGTATTATACAATCATCAATACGTCTTAGAACATAATATTATCTATAACGCTTAAATTTTATTGTTTATGCCTTCAGAACCGCTACTTGCAGAAATATATATTGGAGGAATGAATTTCGCGCCAAAAGGATATGCTTCCTGTGAAGGACAGTTATTAGCAATTGCGTCTAACCAAGCTTTGTTTTCATTGCTGGGTACAACATTTGGTGGTGATGGACGTACAACATTTGCCTTGCCCGATTTAAGGGGTAGGGTGCCGGTGGGTCAGGGTCAGGGCCCGGGATTGAGTTCAAGACAACTAGGCGAAGTATCGGGAGTAGAGAATGTTACACTACTCACCACTAATTTGCCGGCGCATACGCATCAGCTGTCAGCCGTATCTGAAGCAGGTGACACCGCTGCGCCATCCGGAACTTTTTTAGCCAATACCGGTGCATTGGATAGAGAATACAAATCAACAGGAACCCCAGTGCCAATGAATACAGCGGCTATTGGTGCAACCGGTGGAAACCAACCCCATAACAATATGCAACCCTACCTTGTCCTGAATTTTTACATTGCGATTGTCGGTATTTTTCCCAGCCGAAACTAAGTAATGGATACAGCAGGTAAGGTTTGGTGGTCAAATTTGGAACCACAGTGGAGGGAAGCTTTTTCATGCACCTTTTTCCAGCGCAATACACCGCCATCGGCAGATGAATTGGCTCAATTGCAGGCAACTCCTGCGCTGCGCTTTGCCGGTCCTCAGGCATTTTATCCTAACCTGTCATTTGAGCTTACTAACCTGTCAGGAATACAAGGACTATTGCAGTTGGAAACGCTTGTGGTAACTAACCACCAATTGCAAAGCCTTGAAGAGCTACGGACATTAACCGCTTTGCGAAATTTGTTTGTGCAAGGCAATAAAATCAGGAGCCTGCAAGGCATCGAAAATTTAACCGGCCTTGAAATGCTTTATGTGCAGGATAACCTGATTGATTCTTTGGCAGCTATTACAAATTTGACAAACCTAAAAGAGTTGTATATAAATAATAACCAGATTGCAAGTTTAGATGGATTGACCGAAGCGCATGCCGACAAACTGGAAAATTTCTTTTGCAAGCCTAACGAGTTTCTAAAGCAAAAAGAACTGCTGCGTGTAGAACGGGAAATTGGCATAAGGTGCCGAAGCGTTTAGGCTACTGTTTCCAACTATCTTCTACAAACCAGTGCAACAAAGACGAACATGTCAAACTTTAGTCTCGGAGCCACTTTATCATAGCCGGGTAGACAGGAATTCCGCTATTGGCATCGGTAGTGGTCATGCCCAGCCACTCCAGCACCGGCACGCCAATATAGCGGCCAGCCTGAAAATTCTCTACAAGGTTGTTACCACCGCCTTTATACCCATTGTCATGAAACACAAAATGAGGATCGATGGAAAGAAAAACACATGCGGCATAGCTCCAGGCCAATGCCATCATTTCCTCGGCGGGGGCATCGGTACGATTTGCAATCTGATCACTATGTAATGTACACCTTTCGGCTGCGGGTACCACTGCAAGGTGCCCGGCTTCATGTAATATATCGCCGGGATATAGCAGTAGATGCTTGTCAACAATAATTTCTCCATTTGCGATGCTACAACCCGGTAGAAAACAATCTTGTTGTGCTAACTCGCCGTACTGTGCGGTTAGCCCGATTTGTTGTAAAAATGCAACCGATTTGTCTAATGCAATGGTATCAGTCATCATAGTGTTGCCTTAATTTCAGAGGCCAACGCCAATGATACTTTGGTGTTCATCATTTTCAGTTGTGCAATAATCATTAATTTTTCCTTTCTGGTGTGCAAGGGGTGCGCTGCCGAATCAATATGTTTTTGCGGTAAATCAGGCAATGCAAACTGTTCCATCAGCCATGTATTCACCATGCAGTCCAATACGAAGTGGATGCGGTTGCTTTTCGATAATTATCTACATGATGTTGTAATGCTAGGTTGAGGTGCCAGTATTCAGCTTTTTGCATGCGTCTGGTATCAAACCTATAGGGCAGTTGCAGGTTTTTTATCATAGCGTACTTGGTAGTTGTCAGCACTAAAATAATATAATTAAATGCAGCTTTTACAAATGGGTATTGACCGGTAATGGCTAATTGGCGTCGGCATGTATAAACAATAATATTGCTGAACCGGCATAAAGAAAAAAAATTACGGCAGTATGAAGAAATAAACACTTCCCATATTGGCACTTTTTCCAGGTGCTCCGGCAATAATATTAGAACCGTGAATACCAACACTGTTTCCGAAAAAGTCATCGGCTGCCCCATCGCCCGCTGATTGTTTTTGCTGACTCCATGCGGAATTGACTTTGGAAAAAATATATACCAAACCCTGATTGCTGTTGGACCTCACTACCTTGTTGCTTACACCTATTACTATATCGGAGCCTTGTGTGGCAACGGATGCGCCAAAGTATTCATTGGGCAAGCCATCGCTGGCGGTTATTCTTTCGCTTTGCCAAACCACAGGGTTGGTAGGGTAAAAAACATACGCAGCCCCTTGTGCGGTATTGCTTCCGATAGATTTATCGGGTGCCCCCACAACCACAAAGTTTGCAGATGCCGCAATTGCTTTTCCAAATCCATCATCCGGAACCCCATCTGTTGGCACCTGTGCAGGTAAGGAAGCCCAATTGCCGCCTGATATGGTATAAGGGTAAAAGCTGTTTAGACCAGGCGCCCCAACCACCAGTAACGGAGATGCTATTGAAACGCTGTATCCAAACTGTGCACCCGAGTTCAGGTTGGCTACGCTGAGCGAAACGCCAGTGGTCCATGTTCCTGCATTGTTGACAAAATAATATGCCGCTCCGCCATTGGAAAAAGCGGCTACATTCTTATTGGGAGCTCCCACAACAACGGTATTGGCTTCTACGCTAACGGAAAATCCAAATTGGTCATTCGATTGTCCATCGGGTGCTATTAACTTCTTAATCATTTGCCAGGTATTGCTCACTAGCGAAAACACATAGACAGCACCCTGTGCAGGCTTTGCCGCTACGGTCTTATTGTAAGCTCCGACTACTGCTAAAGTGCCGTTAATGGCAACACTCGTGCCAAAAAAATCACCACTTGTTCCGTCTCCCTGTGCTAATTCCTGCATTTGAACCCAAACATTTCCACTTTTTACAAATATGTATGCGGCGCCCTGCGCAATATTTCCGGCCATAGTTTTATTGGGGGCGCCGATTACGGCATAATTTCCAAATATGGCAACTCTTGCACCAAATAAGTCATCGGTTACTGTGTTCATGGCTTTTTGACCAGTTAGCGTATTTGCCGCTAAAAGCATGGGTAGCCATTGCACACCATCGTACAGGTATAGGGTATACTTATCCATGTCAAATACTAACAGTCCAATTGCGGGATTAACAATAGCAAGTCTTTGGGCTGATGACATTCTGGGAATGAGCAAGCCTTTTGTAGTACTGGCAATATCTAGTTGCGCACTGTTGCTTGGTGCATTGGTACCGATGCCAACAGATTGCGCTTTAGCCATATGTACTGCAGAAAAGAAGTATATAATAAGTATGACATTTTTCATGGTAGTATGTATTGATAAAGTCATTTAGGTTGCTATTGAGCACCTATGGCGATGATTTTTACAGTGAAGTTTGGACTACGCGAAATAGACAATGGATTGTGCACAAATAAGGTAGCCCCACTTGCAGTAACGCCGGCTATTGTCATCACTACTTCGGCAAAGCCACCGGGCCCTCCTGTTATATTGCCCACAAATACGTCGGGGGCTGCAGAAAATGCTTCCGGAAATAGGAAGGCAACATTGTAAGTGCCTGTGGCGGCAATGGTTGTAGCAACAGTAACTATGGCAGTCACTTTTTTTTGTTGTGTGCCGTCGCTGCTTCTTATCATTCCTTTGCCATTGCGCACAGTAACATTGCCAAACGTATTTATTGTTGTAACGTTAGCATCACCTAATTGGATAGTGTTGGAAGCGGTAGCTTTAGCATTAAAGCCAAGAGCAACTGTATTAAACAGTGTGCCGGACACCACACCTGCATTAAAGCCGATCGCTGTGTTGTAATATCCACTCACATTATTGTCCAGCGCACTTGTCCCAATAGCGGTGTTGGCAAAGCCTGCTGTGTTGTTCAATAAAGCACCAACGCCCACTGCAGTATTCAGGTATCCGGTTGTGTTGCTATTCAAAGCCTGGCTTCCGGTAGCTGTATTATTTCCTCCGGTAGTATTCTTATTCAAACTAAGTCTGCCGGTAGCGGTGTTGTCCGATCCGGTGGTGTTGGCAAAAAGCGACTTTGAACCAATTGCTGTGTTGCCAGTTGCTTCGGCAACAGAAGATGCACCCAATCCGTTATTGTACAATGCGCTATCACCAATAGCCACAAGATTGTTGCGGTCGGTGTTTCTAAATAATGCCGCTACGCCAAAGGCTACATTGGCACTACCCGTAGTGTTGTTAAACATGGCCGCCACGCCTGCCGAACTGTTATTTAAGCCCGTAGTATTGGCCTGCAAAGCATTGAGACCTAGGGCAGTATTGTAATAACCAATTGTATTGTTAAACAGTGAATAGGCACCGGAGGCGGTATTGGAGTATCCCGTTGTATTGTTATACAAAGCGGCAAAGCCATTAGCAACATTAGCCGCTCCCGAAAGATTTGCAAAAAGCGAATAGACGCCCGTGGCGGTATTGTCATATCCGCTAGTGTCTGTGTACATCGATTGAAATCCTACGGCGGTATTGCGGTAGCCCGATGTATTTAGGCGCATCGCATTGGAACCAATGGCTACGTTGTACAGCCCGGTATTATTGCTGATTAATGCTTTGTAGCCAAAGGCAGCATTGTGAATGCCAGCTGTATTTGAATCAAGCGATCTGAAGCCAAAACTTGAATTATACAAGAGGGTATCTAACTGTCCTGCATTCACATTTTTAATCCTGAACTTTAAAGGGCTTTCATCTGTAGTGCCGATAAAATGGATGTTTGGATTTGTGGCATTGTTGCCCGTTAGGCTCCATCCACTGGCAATTACAATTGTTTGCCAGTTAGGCGATGCAGCAGTACCCATATTTACCATCAGTTGGTTTTGCAGGGTATCTAATACCAACAGGCCTTTGGCGGGATTAGCAATGGCAAGGATGCCACCGATTGTGCTGCGTGGTATTAGCAGCCCTTTGTTGTTGCTGCTAATCTCCAAGGCAGCACTAGGGTTAGGTGTATTGGTGCCGATACCTATGTTTTGCGCTTCAACAAACTGCATGACGAAGCAACTCATAAATGCAAATACTGCGAATTTCATAACAGGTGTTTTTTGTTGGATATTATTTACCGATGGTTGCTAGCTGCGCCAGATAAGATTCCTTTTCATTTTTACAATTGCCATTTTCGCTATCGATTATTATAGCTTTCAAATACAATCAACCAGCTACCCTTACTAAAGACTTCAATTAATTTGAACTCTCTTCACAAGGCAAGCCGGTTGATTTTTGGTTCGGGGATCAGACTTCTCTTAAGGCTTCAGGAATTGAATATTATTGTTGACATTTTCCGCTACTTTCTTACCAATGGCCCATCCCTGATCACGGCTGAGTGTGTAGTGAATACCTGCATATATTCTTGATTGTGCGCCTTCCCAACCCCAATCATCAAAATTGG
>JAHEMO010000158.1 GCA_024643625.1 Chitinophagaceae bacterium | reverse complement strand
GAAATGGTAAATGACTTTATTATTAATGCGGGTACACGGGGTATCAGGATATATATAAAATATGGTGCGGGGTTAGAACAGGAGTTTTTTAATACACCTGCAGAAACATCCTTGCCCAAGGATTCTGCCTAAAGGATAGTGAGCGTCGGCAGGCCGGAGCCTGTTGCCGATTTACAGATACAAAATACACATCTAAATTTTTTTTATGACAGCATTCGAGCGATTACTACTGGCAAATAAGGCATGGGCTAAAGAAAAGGTACAGGAGGATCCTGGTTTTTTTAAACGCCTGGCGTCACAGCAGAGCCCCAAATTTTTGTGGATTGGTTGTAGCGATAGTCGTGTACCCGCCAATGAAATTACCGGCACCGATCCCGGCGAAATATTTGTGCAGCGCAATATTGCCAATATGGTGGTGCATACGGATCTTAATTTATTGAGTGTATTGGAGTACGCGGTACACCACCTTAAAGTAGAGCATATTATTGTTTGCGGCCATTATGGCTGCGGCGGTGTAAAGGCGGCACTCAGTCACCAAAATCTGGGGATATTAAACAAATGGCTGCGAAATATTAAAGATGTATATCGCATTCATGAGGAAGAACTGACGGCACTTGATGAAGACAAACAATTGGATCGGCTAATAGAACTGAATGTAGAAGAACAAGTGCTCAATCTTGCCAAGACTTCTATTGTACAAAAGGCGTGGAAACACAGGCAGGGCCCTCATTTGCATGGATGGGTATATAGCCTGGCAAATGGTATTCTTAAAACGGTAAGCAATATTCCACCGGGTGCCAGACTGGAGTCAATTTATGAATTTAACGACCTCTAAGACTGAGCTGCCGCAGCTTTTTTTTCTGCTGCTTTTTGCTTAAAGGCAGCTATGGCCTGCCGGCTAAAATCACTAAGAATGAGCCGCCCGCTAATGGCGGCTCTTTCTTGCAGCACGCTGTCCCAGTGAGCGCAGCCGGCCCAAAACATTTTTTTCATTTCTTTCAATGCTTCGGGGCTGCTTTTTGCCAATTGGTTTGCCAGGCGGAATATGCTTTCGTCCATGCCCTCTGCGCTGGCATGCAACTCGCAGAAAAGTGATTTACGTCTTGCCCAATCGGCTGTTCGCCACAGCGTAGCATCGATAGCCAATTGGGAAAATGCACTAATGCCAATTTTACGTTCAATGGCAGGACCTACTACAAATGGGCCAATACCGATAGCTAGTTCACTAAGCTTTACATCGGCACCTTCCATGGCTATGGCATAGTCTACCGCAGCAGCAAGCCCCACGCCACCGCCAACGCATTTGCCATGTATACGGCCAATAATCAACTTGGGGCATCGGCGCATGGCATTAATAACATGCGCAAATCCGCTAAAAAAATGGAGGCCTTCTTCGGCCGTACGAATGGCAGTAAGTTCATCAAAAGATGCACCGGCGCAAAATGCCCCAATACCGCCACTGCGGAGCACAATTACTTTGGTTTCGTGCTCTTCGCCAGCTCCATGAATGGCTTGCGCCAAACCCGTAAGCAGCGCTCCTGGCAGCGAATTGCTTTGTGGATGATAAAATTCAATAGTACATATGCCTTTGTGTAATTCGGTGCTGATGTAACCTCCCGCAATCTCTTTTTTCATGGCGATAACTGATCTAAGTTTTAGTAAGTATTAATACTGCTGGTACTTTAGTGCACATTCTTTTTTGCACTGCCATCCGATTCCCTTTTTACAATCAAAAATCTTTCACCCTCAAGTGCCAAATAACCAAACTCATACACAAAGGTATAGACGCCTCCCTTCTTTGTGGTGTAATGATGAGTATAGTAACCAAAGTTGAACCCGGCATCCATCATTTTCTGTTTGCTTATCTGTATCATTTCGGCGCTTTCGCCTAAATATTCCTGCAATATTTTCCTGTTTTTTTTCAGGATGGCATTAATATTTTTTACCTGCTCACCATCGGCCAAAGCCTGCCGGTTATTATAGCTGTTACGGCAGTAATCGTCACAAAACTTTTTGTCCATCCTGCCATGCAAAACTTTGTTGCATTGCAAACAGCGCCGTTGGTTATCCTGGTTCATGGCCTAAAAATATCATCTTTTTATGGCTCAAATTAAAGGAGAAGGATGGGTTCTTGTTTTTTTCGGCGTTGGTGGCAATTGCTTTTTCTTTTCTTTGGCACTCAAAATAATACGCCATGTCCAGGCCATCTCTGTTTACTGTTCTGTCGCCGTCGTTACTGCATTTGTACGATGTAAAAGACGCGGTTGTAGTGGTTATTGATGTGTTCAGGGCTACCAGCACCATAGCGGCAGTTTTGCACAACGGTGCCCATAAGGTAATACCGGTAGATACCGTAAGCGGTGCTATTGAAATTGGCCAGGAGCTGGGCGCCATTACTGCCGGTGAACGGGATGGCCGTATAGCGGAAGGGTTGGATCATGGCAATTCGCCGCTGGAATATCCTGCAACGTTTATAGCCGGAAAAACGCTTGTGCTTACTACCACCAATGGCACACGGCTGCTGCACATGGCCTTGCGCGATGGGGCTACAACCGTCATCACCGGATCTTTTGCCAATCTGGGGTCCGTTTGCGATTTCATCACTGCTTCGGGTAAAAATGTGCTGCTGTGCTGCGCAGCCTGGAAGGACAGGGTGAACAGCGAAGACAGCTTGTTTGCCGGTGCCGTGGTGTCTGCTGTAAGCAGCCATTTTACCATTCATTGCGACGCAAGCCTGATGGCCGCCATGCTGTATAGCAGCGTAAAAGACAATTTGTGGAATTTTACCCAACAAACCACCCATTACCACCGGCTTAGCCGCTATGGGCTGCAGGAGGATATGCGTTGGTGCCTTACCGAAAATATTGCTAATACCGGGGTCATTTACCGCGATGGCGCGCTGTGGCGTATGGGCTAAAGCGCTATAGCTCAGCCATTTGAAGCCTCATCCGCTGTATCGTCAGTTTCTTCCTCAGCAATATCCTCAGGCCAGGTTACACCAGCATCTTTAATTTGCCTGAACCAGTTGACCATTTTCTTCATATCGCTGCTGTAAACGCGGTCGAAGTCCATATCGGGGTACACTTTTTCAAAATAGGCTTTCAGTGCTTTTGCGTCTTTGGCATCGGGCAAATCGGCTCCGGCAGCATCCATAGCCTTAAATATGTCCAGCAAGTTTACGTTGTCGGCCGCAGTGTATATTTCAATGGTTTCCAGGTGCGAAAACTGGTGTGCCCTGCTGCTTACAAATTTGGTTTGGCCATCATTGAGGCTTTTTACAATAGCGCCATCGCCTTTTGAAGCAATCAATTCAAACAATCCCGGCATTCCGGTTACCGCCAGCATCTTCCTATAATCCATAGCTAAAATTTTTGTGTAGAAAACGGGCGGCAAATTAAAGACCACAGGGTATTACCCAATTAAAAAAAATTCATTGGTACCTTCGCCACCTTAACCACCGCCACATGGATAGTTTGTTGGAGCAGATTGATACGAGCCGGATTCCCCGCCATATTGCCATCATTATGGATGGCAACGGCCGTTGGGCAAAGGAGCAGGGGCAAGACCGGCTATTTGGTCATTTTCATGGGGTGGAGAGCGTTCGCAATATTGTGGAGGGCTGTGCCGAACTGGGGGTGGAGTTTTTGACTTTGTATGCTTTTAGCACCGAAAACTGGGATCGTCCGGCACAGGAAGTAAGCGGCCTTATGGAGCTTTTGGTAGATACTATTCGTAAGGAAACCGAAACCCTGAACCGAAATAATATTCGGCTCGAAGTGATTGGCGATAAGAATATGTTGCCCGAATCGGCCCAAAAAGCGCTGGCGGAAAGTCTTGACATAACACGAAACAACAGCGGACTTCGGCTGATAATGGCGCTTAGCTACAGTGGTCGGTGGGAATTGGTGCGAGCTATTCGTGGCATAGCCACCGATGTACAGTTGGGCAAGCTATCCCCCGAAAATATCGATCAGGAAACGGTAAAGCAATACCTGGACACCAGCGATTTTCCCGATCCGGAGCTTATGATTCGCACCAGCGGAGAGTATCGCATCAGTAACTTTCTGCTGTTTCAGCTTGCCTATGCCGAACTCTACTTTACGGATACCCGCTGGCCCGATTTCCGAAAAAAACACTTGTACGAAGCCATTCTTAACTTTCAGAGTCGTGAGCGCCGCTTTGGCAAAACCGGGGAGCAGGTACAAGTAGATACACCCGCATAATGCCCGCCAACAGGGGCTTTTAACAAAGACTTTCGGACTTAGCGGCTAATTTGCCCGCCTTATTCCGGGTATTTCTAAGCGAACAAATAAGTAATGTATAAAGAGTTGCGTTGGCTGCGCAGGTATAGTTTTTTGGCTGTGATGTTGATAGCGGGCCTTGCAGCTTCGGCGCAGGAAACGGATACTACCGTTACGGGCGTCGATGTAGACCTGGAAAATATTTTTAAAGAGCGTATTCCAAAAGAATACATTGTAGCTTCTGTAACCGTATCGGGCAATAAGTTTTTTGATAATGCCCTGCTGCTTTCTGTAGCCAATCTTAATGTTGGTGATCGCCTTACCATACCCGGTAGCGACAAATTCAGCAAGACCATCAAAAATCTTTGGTCACAAAATTATTTTAGCAACGTAGCCATTTACATCACCCGGCTGGAAAAGCCCAATAAACTGCATCTTGATATTGAAGTGCAGGAACGGCCCCGGCTACAGAATTACTTTTTTGAAGGCATCAAGAAAACCGAGGCCGATGAATTGGGTGAAAAAACCGGGTTGGTACCGGGTAGAATTCTTACCGAAACAGGCAAGCGAAATGCTGTAGATAATATTCGCAACTATTATGCTGAAAAGGGTTTTAGCAGCGTGAAGATTGAGGTTGAGGAACGTGGCCTCAACGAGAAAAATAATACCATAAATGTTGCTTTTGTAATAGACAAAGGAAGCAAAGTGCATGTAGCCAATATTTTTATTGGCGGCAACGAAGAGATTAATGATCTCAAAGTGAAAAAGCAAATGAAGGGTACCAAAGAAATGACCCGTATTACGCTTTTTCCGCAAAGAGATACGCCAATACTGGCGGAACCCGAAATAGAGTCGATGAAGGCGTTGACCGAAGATGCGGGGTATATGAAACCTACGGTTATTAAAGATGCCATTGAGCCTTACTTCCGGTTCAAGCTTTTTGCAAACTCCAAATTCAACGAGAAAAAATACAAAGAAGACAAGGAGAAAATTATTGACTTCTATAATGCGCAGGGCTTCAGAGACAGCCGCATTGAAAAGGATACCGTTTACAACAATAGCAGTGGTAACCTGAATGTGGAGGTAAAAGTATCCGAAGGGCGTCAGTATTATTTTGGCAAATTCACGTTTACCGGCCATACCAAATACACCGACTCCATATTGCTTACCGTAATGGGTATTAGCCAGGGCGACATTTACAATGCAGAAACACTGAACAAGCGTTTGGGTAAAATACCAAGTATTGATGGAAGCCTTGACATCAGCTCATTGTACACGGACGATGGTTATCTTTTCTTTTCGGCCAACGCTACTGAAACTGCGGTATACAACGATACGATCGATCATGAAATCCGCATTTTTGAAGGACCGCAAGCCAACATCAAAAACATACGCATTGCCGGCAACGATAAGACCAAGGACTATGTAATCAGGCGCGAACTGCGCACCCTGCCTGGTGCTAAATTTAGCCGTAGCGATCTCATTCGGTCGCAGCGCGAAATAGCCAACCTCAATTATTTTGATCAGGAACAAATAGGCATCAACCCCATACCCAACCAGGCCGACGGTACGGTGGATATTAATTATTCAGTGGTTGAAAAATCGAGCGATCAGTTGGAACTTTCTGCCGGTTGGGGCGGTGGTATTGGCCTTACCGGTACGCTTGGTGTAACCTTCAATAACTTCTCTCTTAAAAATATTTTCAATAAAAAAGCATGGGATCCTTTGCCTGCAGGCGATGGTCAAAAATTGAGCATTCGCTTTCAGAGTAATGGTCGTGCGTTTCGTAGTTATAATTTCAGCTTTACTGAGCCCTGGCTGGGTGGGAAACGCAGAAACAGCCTTACCGTAAGTTTATACGACAGCAAGTTTGCCAATGCTTTTGATCCCCTTACCGGAACCTATGTTCGTGAACCCAATAGCTACATTCGTACCACGGGTATTAGCGTGGGCATTGGTAAGCAATTGCGCTGGCCCGACGACTTTTTTAGTCTGCTGATAGCCGTAAACTACAATCGGTACAACCTCAAGGATTATCTGTTCTTCGAAGATTTTCGTAACGGTACCAGCAATAACCTCAATGTGAAGTTTACGTTGCAACGCAACAGTGTTGACCAGCCCATATTTCCGCGCAGCGGCTCCAACTTTATGTTTAGCCTGGCGCTTACGCCACCATGGAGTTTGATAGGGCCCGATAAAATCTACAATACTCCGGAAGAGCGATACAAATGGATTGAATATCACAAATGGCGCTTTACAGGAGAAACTTATGTGCCCATTGGCCGTCCGCATGGTGCTGAAAAGAACAAGCAATTGGTGCTGAAACTGGCGGCCAAGTATGGCTTTATGGGTAGGTACAACGAGGATCTGGAAGTGTCGCCGTTTGAGCGTTTTCAGGTGGGTGACGCAGGTTTGAGCAACCAGTTTGCATTGTTGGGATTTGATGTAGTGGCGCACAGGGGTTATCCCGTTTACCAAACCAGCGACCCCAAAATAAACCCTGACCAGCAGGGGGCAAGCCGCTATTTTACCATCTTTAATAAGTACACAGCCGAATTGCGGTATCCGCTAAGCACTAACCCCAGCAGCACCATTTTTGCCCTTGCATTTGTAGAAGCGGCAAACGGATGGTATAGCATGAAAGATTACAATCCTTTCAAGTTGCGCCGTAGCGCTGGTTTAGGCATGCGTTTCTTCCTGCCCATGTTTGGTTTGTTGGGCTTCGACTATGGTGTAGGTCTCGACCGCATAACGCCCGGCAACGGATTGCGCGATGCTACCCGATTTACCTTCATGCTTGGGTTTGAGCCTGATTAATCCTCATTATATCGCCTTGTCTAAAAATAATTTTGAGGGCCAGGGTCAAAGTCTGTGCTGTTAAGGTTGCTGTAACAAGTTCAGTTACAAATAGCCATCCACCGCACATTAACAGAATGGTTAATTGCTATTTTATACTTTCATCATTACTGATTATTGGCCATATTTGAACGATATCTATTTCAAACAAGAGCACCTCAAACCAATGTACCTATGAAAAAATTGATGATGCTTGCCCTCGCAGGCCTGTTTACACTAAATGCTGCTATGGCACAACGTTATGCCATTATTGATACCCGCTACATTCTGGATAAACTGCCTGACTATACTGCGGCGCAGAAAAAGCTGGACGCAACTGCCGAAATGTGGCAACGCGAAATTGACAACAAGCAGCAGGAACTTGGCAAAATGTACCGCTCATTTGAAGCGGAGAAAGTAATGCTCACGCCCGACTTGCTAAAGAAACGTGAAGACGAACTCTACAATAAGGAAAAAGAAGTTCGCGATTTGCAGAAAAAGCGTTTTGGCTTTGAAGGCGATTTGTTTAAGGAAAGACAAATTCTCATCAAACCCATACAGGATAAGGTTTACGCAGCTGTGCAAAAGATGGCGGTAGCACGTTCTTATGATTTTATTTTGGATAAGAGTGAGGGCGTTACTGTTATATTTGCCGACCCCAAATTAGACAAGAGTGAAGATATTCTTAAGGAGCTTGGGGTACGACCCAGTTAACAACAACAACTAAAACAAAGGGAATCTGAAAACTACAATGAAAAAGTTTTTCATGTTTGCCGCCCTAATTGGAGCGGCCTTTTTTACGGGTGGTCAGCAGGCTGAGGCCCAAAACAAGTTCGG
>JAHEMO010000157.1 GCA_024643625.1 Chitinophagaceae bacterium | reverse complement strand
TAATCAACCTTTTGGCTATCTGGTAGCTGATAGGGTTGGCTTTGTAACACACCGCTTGCGGCACACCAAACAATGCTGTTTCCAATGTGGCGGTACCGCTGGTAACCAGTGCGGCTTTTGCCTGCGACAACAATTCGTAGGTAAGATGTTTTACCGATACCGCATCCGGAAAATCTTGCAGCATCTGCTGATAAAAACCATCATCAATGGCTGGTGCCTTTGCCACTACTACC
This sequence comes from Chitinophagaceae bacterium, assembly GCA_024643625.1. GTDB lineage: Bacteria > Bacteroidota > Bacteroidia > Chitinophagales > Chitinophagaceae > Phnomibacter. The sequence goes on along the minus strand of JAHEMO010000157.1, from coordinate 7,742 downwards.
TGATAGTTGGTAAAGCCTGAAGCAGCCTGCAACATAATAGGCAGCTTCGTTTTTATTTCCTGCTTGCGGCTACCGGGCAGCAAGGCAATCACCGGCTTACTGCTCAGGGCTTCAAGCTTAGGTTTGAAATGTTTTACGGCCTCCACCAATGGATGCCCAACATAGTCAACATCCCAATTCCATTTATCGTGGAAATATTTTTTTTCAAAGGGTAGTATCACCAGCATCTTGTCGATGCTTTTTTTCATGTCGGGTACGCGGTTCTCTTTCCAGGCCCATACCTGCGGTGCTATATAATAAGCCACGCGAATGCCTGATGCTTTTGCCCATTTGGCTATGCGTAAATTGAAGCCAGGATAATCTACCAGTACCAATACATCGGGCTTGAAGGATGCAATATCTTTTTTACACCAATCAATATTATTCAGAATGGTGCGCAGATGGGTAAGCACTTCTACAAAACCCATAAATGCAAGATCGCGCATATGCTTTACAATATCAGCACCTGCTGCCTGCATCAGATCACCTCCCCATGCGCGTATATCAGCAGCATTGTCCTGCTGTTTAATGGCCTGCACCAAACGGCTGCCGTGTAAGTCGCCGGAAGCTTCTCCTGCTATGATATAATATTTCATGTAATAGGTGGAACCACAAATGTAATAGCAGCGAAGGTTACAGCACTTTTACAACCAGGCCGGCAATAGCGTACACCAGCGTAATTACAAATATGCCTTTGGCTGTTTGGTCTTTGTGCGTATTGACGTAGGCGGTAAACAATGCCATATTTAATACCAGACAAATAACTACAAGACTTGAAAATAAGCGACGCTCCTGCAACATAAACCGAACAAAATCAGCAAAGCTGTTGGGGTAGATATTATAGACATAATACAGACATAATGATAATATAGGAGCAACCAGCCCCAACACTGCGCCAAATACAAGTTTGTCCGTTTTTACCCAACTTAACCAGCCCATGCCTGCTCTAATTTAGTTTTCATGGCATGATCGGTAAAATCAATACTCACCGGTACCACACTTACATAATTGTTTTGCAAAGCCCACACATCCGTATCCTTGCCTTTGTCGCTATTGACAAACTCGCCGGTGAGCCAATAATACTTACGGCCATGCGGATCGCGGCGTTCATCAAAGTCTTCTTCGTATTTGGCATAAGCCTGCCGGCAAACTTTTATACCAGCTATCAATTCGGAACTAACGGAAGGTATATTGACGTTAAGCAAAAAATGTTTTTCCGCGTCCATAGCAAGCACTTGTTTCACCAATTTACTAACTACTTCGCGGGCAGGGGCAAAGTCAGCTTCCATGCTATAGTCCATTAAGGAGAACCCAATGGAAGGAATGCCTTCAATAGCGGCTTCCATAGCCGCACTCATAGTGCCGCTATAAATTACATTAATACTATGGTTAGCCCCATGATTAATACCGCTTACACAGAGATCGGGTTTGCGATGCAGGACTTTGTCAACTGCCAGTTTTACACAATCAACCGGCGTGCCACTTACCTGCCAGGCTTCTATATCGGCAAACACCTCCATTTTATTCATACGCAACGGATGGCCAATAGTTATGGCATGCCCCATACCACTTTGTGGCTTATCGGGGGCTACCACTACAATATGGCCAAGGTCACGCACGGCTTCTACCAGATTGCGAATGCCGGGTGCTGTTATGCCATCATCATTAGTTACCAGAATGATTGGTTTTTCTTTGCTTTTCATGGCCGGCTAAATTAACGCTATGGCAGCAGTAGAGCATTATCAATTTATGAAGGGTAAGAAGCCCTCCTGCATATGCCGGCTTGTAAAACAAGGGCACCTAAAAAACCATCAGCGACAAATGCAGCAATAGGTTTTTATGCGGGCTCTGGAAGGATATTATCAGTAATGAAATCTGGAATTACCAATTCCCCATATGCTCTTTTACAACCCGCTCAGGGGCATCTGCCTGCTTTTCGCGCCAATTTGCGTCGTATCGCACAAAAAACGAAAGCCAAAGGGCGCGGCTAAGCCGCATGAGGTAAGGCAGACTTAGAACAAGTATGGCAATATTTACGCCAAGCCATATAAACAAACTATTATCGTTGATGCTAATGCCTATTAGCACCCAATAGGCAATAAACGTAGCCACACTAATGGCAACCGTGAGCGCATAGCTCACATATCCTGTGCCATAGTAGAAGCCTACTTCCAATTCCATGGGTTGGCCGCATACCGGGCAATTATCGTACATAGCCATATTTTCTTTTGGCGATACCGACAATGAATTTTTAAACATATGACCCGTGCGGCAGCGGCTGCACTTGCATTTGACTAGTGCGGGTATGTAGGCAGATGTGGTAGGTTCGCTACTATTTTTCGGCATGCCGCAAAGGTATTGTATCATGCGCCAAACCAATTGGTGACGCTAATCACTCGGAACCGATATTTTTTACTTTGTTTTGAGAGGAGCAGGAGGTATGACAAAACCAACATTGGTGGTAGTGGGTGGCGGAGCAGCCGGATTTTTTTGCGCGGTAAACGCGGCAAGACTGGCACCCCATTTGGCAGTTACCATTTTGGAGAAAAGCAATAAAGTGCTGCAAAAAGTAAAAGTGAGTGGTGGTGGGCGCTGCAATGCCACCCATTGGGGAAAGCCCCGGGCTGCCATGGCGAAATGCTATCCGCGGGGTGAAGCCTTTTGTAAAAAACTATTCGGGCATTTTTTTGTGGATGACACCATCGAATGGTTTGAAAAACGCGGCGTTCATTTGGTGGCCGAAGCCGATGGCCGCATGTTTCCAGACACCAATAATTCCGAGACGATTATGGCTTGCCTGTTGGATGAAGCGAAGCAATTTGATGTGCAAGTGCTTACCGGCAAAACGGTGGCTGCTTTTAGTCCTGCCGATGAAGGCTTCAACATCACGCTAAGCAACGGCGATGCGCTGATGGCCAACTATCTGTGTATTGCCTCCGGCGGATACCATTATGTGCAACAATTTGATTGGATAACTGCCGCTACGGATCATACCGTTGTACCTCCTGTACCCTCCCTGTTTACTTTCAATCTGCCGGGGCACACCCTTACAGCCTTGCAAGGCATTAGTGTTGCCGATGTGCATTTGCGCATCAGGCAGAGTAGCTTTGAAAGCCGCGGGCCACTACTAATTACTCATTGGGGAATTAGCGGCCCCGCTGTTTTGCGCACTTCAGCATTTGCAGCACGTTGGCTTCATGAAAAAAATTATGCATTTGAAGTGGGCGTTAATTGGCTCCCGGCTTATAACGAACATAGCCTGCTGCAACAAATGCGCAACTACCGGCATGAAAAACCTACGCAAAAAATCATCAATACACCCTGGATTGACCTGCCGCAGCGGTTACTTATTTATTTGTTGGAAGAAGCAGGCGGTAATGCCAATCTAACATGGGGTGATTTGCCATCTGTAGTGCAAAATAAATTGGCCAAACAGCTTTGCGATTATGTGCTGCCGGCAAAGGGGAAAACCACTTTTAAAGAAGAATTTGTAACCGCCGGCGGCATTGACCTGGCAGAAATTGACTCGAATACCATGGCAAGCAAACGCTTACCGGGCCTGTATTTTGCCGGCGAAGTGATTAATGTTGATGGCATAACAGGCGGCTTTAATTTTCAGCATGCATGGAGCTCGGGTATGGTGGCTGCACAAGCCATTGCCGGTAAAGCAGGAATGCAATAGTCAATCCTTGCGTAAGCCAAATGACCTGCCGTTGCTGGTGGCCGTACATTTCAAACAATCAAATGATTAAAATATATGCAATAAGCAACATTAAATACCAACTTGCTGTATATGACTAAAGGCTTTCAGTTACCTTTACCGTAATCCAAAACCCGGTAAGCAAAAGCCATACTTCACAATAAACCAATCAGTTACAATGGGAATTATCAAAGACAAATTCAGAGAAAAATCTTTAGCGGCTTCTGCCGAAATAAAGGCCATTTTAAAAGAGCACGGCAATAAGAAAATTGGTGAAGTATTGCTATCGCAGATTTACCAGGGCATGCGCGGCATTACGGGGTTGGTTAGCGAAACTTCGCTGCTTGATGCGCAGGAAGGCATCCGGTTTCGCGGCTACAGCATTCCTGAATTGCGGCAATTATTACCGAAGGCGCCGGGTGGAACAGAACCACTTCCTGAAGGCCTTTTCTACCTGATGCTGATAGGCGAATTGCCTACTGAGGAAGATGTAAGGCATATATCGGAAACGTTGGCCCGCCGAAGCCATGTACCCAACCATGTTTTTAAAGCTATTGATGCCCTTCCTCTTAGTGCTCACCCCATGACGATGTTTGTAACCGGCGTAATGGCCATGCAAACCGAAAGTGTATTTGCACAGAAATACGCCGAGGGCATGAGCAAATCCGACTATTGGGAATACACTTTTGATGACTCCTTTAACCTGATAGCCCGGCTGCCAAGGCTTGCGGCTTATATCTACCGGCGCAAATACAAGAACGATGAGCATATAAACCCCGATGGCCTGTTGGATTGGGCGGCTAATCTTGGCCATATGATGGGTTATAAGGATGAGAAATTCAAAAAACTCATGCGCCTGTATATGACCATACACGCCGACCACGAAGGAGGCAATGTAAGTGCGCATACCACCCATCTGGTTGGTTCTGCGCTTGCCGACCCCTACCTGAGTTACGCAGCAGGCATGAACGGTTTGGCCGGTCCCCTGCATGGCCTTGCCAATCAGGAAGTGATTAAGTGGATTTTTGAGATGCATGAAGTATTGGGTACCGAAGAGCCAAGCAAAGAGCAGATTTCAAAATACGTACATGATACCCTGGCCTCAGGAAAAGTAGTCCCTGGCTATGGCCATGCTGTGCTTCGTCAAACAGACCCACGTTTTACCGCTCAAATGGAATTTGGCAAGGAGCATATGCCCAACGATCCGTTGGTGAACACGGTATGGAAAATTTATGATGTGGTACCGGGCATTCTGGAAAGCCTTGGCAAAGTAAAAAATCCATGGCCGAATGTAGATGCCCATAGTGGTGCATTGCTGGTGCATTTTGGTCTTAAAGAATATGAATTTTACACCGTGCTGTTTGCCGTAAGCCGTGGATTAGGTGTGCTGGCAAGCCTTTGCTGGGACAGAGCGCTGGGCTTCCCGCTGGAAAGACCCAAAAGCGTTACCACTGAACTGGTGAAGAAATGGCTGAAAGGTGAAGATGAAATCTGGGATTAAGCTACTACGACAATTAATGATAATGAGGCTCCTGCAAGGGAGCCTTTTTTATGACCCAAAACGCTACAAATCGAGAATGAAATATTGCAGGGCTAACACCAACAATGCTATAAAAACCAGATTGCTGGTATAGCGACGGCAACTGTCGTAAGTTTTTTGAAACTTGCCTGAATCAAAACTCCCCCTGCGGAAATGGTAAATGGCCTCATTGGACTGCGCAATAATCTTATACCAGAGAAAATAAAGACTGATGGCTGCACCACCCAAATAAACCAACTGCCACAGCGAATGCTGAAAATTGATAAAATCGCTGTTGAATAGCTTAAATATCTGTCCGAGTGCCAGCAGGATATAAGCAGGTACCAACATATACAAACTCACTATGCGCACCGCCTTAATGAACTTGTACCGCTTACGGTTGCCCTGATTATGCGACAAATACAGCGAAGACAAAATGGTTGTGCAAAACAGTAAAAAAACTGTTAGTACAAAAGAATAAATGGATTCGCCGTTAAAAAACATAAACCGTGACTTTATTTGCGATGAGAGCCAAATGGGTTGGCGCCGCTAAAATTATGGATACGCACCCAATGGGTATTTTATCAAAATATTTTTTTGCCACCTCAAACCTGCCCATATTTTTGCACCCCGCGATTTTTGTAGTCAGCATGCGAAATAGCGGCATCAGTTCTAGATATAAAAGGGGAATTAGCTCAGCTGGCTAGAGCGCTTGCATGGCATGCAAGAGGTCACCGGTTCGACTCCGGTATTCTCCACTACAGAAAAAGCTGTCCATAATTGGGCAGCTTTTTTGCTTTTAAGCTCTGTGCTTAGTCGCAGATAGTCCTAAGACCTTGCAGCGCTAACCTTCAGCCCCCTACTCTTCCTATTTCACCTTCTGCTTTATTTCATTCAGCTTCATAAGGGCTTCTACCGGCGTAAGCCGGTTAATATCAATGGCTTCCAATGTGCGGCGGATGTCGTCGAACACCTCGCTATGGGCATCAAAAATGCTGAGTTGCACCTGCCCTGCAGGCATATGGCGCAGCGTTTGTTGTGCGGTGTCGCCTTGTTTTTCGCCATCCGCTACACTATTTCTACTGGCTTCAAGCGCTTGCAGAATTTCGTTGCTGCGGGCAATAAGCGATGCAGGCATGCCCGCCATTTTGGCTACGTGTATGCCAAAGCTGTGCATGCTGCCACCCCGGGCAAGTTTGCGCAGGAAAATGATTTTATTGCCTGCCTCCCGATTGGTGATATGGTAATTGCGTACCCGCTCGCACTTTTCTTCCAGTTCGTTCAGTTCGTGGTAATGCGTGGCAAAAAGCGTTTTAGGAGCAAAAGCCGATTGATGCAAAAACTCCACAATACTCCAGGCAATGCTGATGCCATCGTAAGTACTTGTTCCCCTGCCTATTTCATCAAGCAGCACAAGGCTGCGCTCACTTAAATTATTAATGATGGAAGCTGTTTCATTCATTTCCACCATAAATGTGCTTTCACCACCGGCAAGATTGTCGCTGGCACCCACACGGGTAAATATGCGGTCGGTTAGCGGAATGCTGGCTTCATCGGCCGCTACAAAACTGCCCATATGCGCCATCAACGTAACCATAGCTGTTTGCCGTAGCAGGGCACTCTTACCGCTCATGTTGGGGCCGGTAAGAATGATGATCTGCTCGGTGGCTGGATCGAGCATAATATCGTTACTCACGTAAGGGGCATCGGCAGGCAGCAAGCGTTCAATAACCGGGTGCCGGCAGGCTTTTGCAGTAAGCGCATAGCCATCGTGCAGCAAAGGTTTGTGGTAATGGTATCGAATGGCGTTTTCGGCAAAGCAGCAAAGGCAATCGGCAATGGCAGCAAGATTACCATTGGCCTGCAATGGCAACAGGTAGTCTTCCAGTTCGGCTAGTAACCCATCAAATACCTGTTGTTCCAGTTCCAGCAGTCGTTCTTCGGCCCCTAATATTTTCTCCTCGTATATTTTCAGCTCGGGGGTAATGTATCGTTCTGCATTTACAAGGGTTTGTTTGCGTATCCAGCTATCGGGTACCTTTTCTTTATGGGAGTGTGTCACTTCCAGGTAATAGCCAAACACATTGTTGAAACTGATTTTGAGCGAATTGATGCCCGTAGCCAGTGCTTCGCGCTGCTGCAGAGATTGCAGGTAGCCTTTGCTATCGGAAGACAGCTGTCGCAATTCATCCAACTCTGCATGGATGCCGCCGGCAATAGCACCGCCTTTGTTCAGGTTCACCGGTGGATTTTCGGCAATAGTTTGTTCAATAGCCGCCACCAGCTTACTGCAATCATTCATCCCATCGCCAATCCGCTGCAGATACTCATCTGTGGTGGCACTGCAAATAGCTTTTATCAATTGTATTTGCCGCAGGCCTTTGGCCACCTGCATTACTTCGCGGGGATTTATTTTGCGCAACGGAATACGCGAAGCGAGACGCTCCAGATCGCCCGTTTGCCGCAGTGCCGTTATTACCTGAA
>JAHEMO010000156.1 GCA_024643625.1 Chitinophagaceae bacterium | reverse complement strand
GCTGCATTATAAAACCGGTTGCCAAAGGCATTTATATCATGACCGAGTCCATAGTTTTCATTCAATAGATTGTCAATACCCCCAAATAATTTCCAGTACCATTTTGCCCCTAATTTCCCCTGATAACCCAATCTTAAGCCCAATAAATGGAAAGCATCGGCGGCAAAACTATTGGCATCATTAAGCCAGGTCCTGCTATTAAATACATAGGTTATGCTGGCATACATGCCCATCCTGGTTTGCAGGTCTGCCGTAGCCGAAAGACTATGTACGGGAATGCCCGGCAATCTGTTGCCGGAAAAATCGCTTCCCAGTTTTACATAATTGCTGTAAGTAAAATGGCTCCAGGTATAGGCCATTGCAGCATTTATGTACTTAAGCCATGCATGATTAGAATAATGCTTCAGGTATTGCACACTTTGTTCCATACCATATTGTGCAGTACCTCCGGCATTTACAAAAAAATCGGCACCGGCAGCATCACGTTGCTGCACCAACGCATTGCGCAGTTTGAAATAATACAGATTCATCGTCCATTGCAAACGATTGGCGATTAACCAGTAATTATTGGCTAATTCGTAGTTGTATCCTGACTCTGCATCAAGACTCAGATCAATAATACCCGTGCTGGGCAATACTTCAGCAGCTGTGGGCGGCGAATATCCTTTGCTAAAACTTAGCTGTGTTGTCCACCTGCTGTGCCACTGATATTGTACTTCCACACGCGGCGTAAATGCATTGCCAAATCTGCGATATTGCTCCTGCACAGGCAGCAGGTTATTTCTGATGATACTAATAGCATTGTAGTTGATACTGGCACCTGCCACCACCTGCCAATGCCTGCCCATATTGGCTTGCAGTTGTGTAAATACAAAACCGGTATTTACATGCACATCATCATTGGTTTGTGTTTCACCACGACTGCCGTTTACATTATTAGCGACCTGCACATTGTTTCGGCCATATTGATATTCAATACCGGTGCTCCATTGCCACGCAGTGTTTTGCTGCTGCTTTTTATACACGAGCATACTCCGTAAACCGGCATGCGTTTCTAACCTGTTTTCATAATTGCGGATAGATGGATTGCGTACCTCAGCCCAAGCGGCATACAATGCAGTTTCGGTATGCCAATCATTATTGAGTTGATATTGATGATAAACGCCAGCCAACATATTGGTTTGAAATATGGCGGCTTTGGCCTGTACGGCCGATGGCAAAGTACCTGCGGCTGGTCGTGCATCACGCGGCCTGGCGGCAAATTGAGCAGGCGTAAGCCCGCCAGGCGTTTGATAATACAACGAGGATGCCAACACGCTTACGCTAAGCAGATGCCGCTCCCCCATTTGCCAGTTGCTGCTAAAGGCAATATTATCACGCCGCATGGCGGATTGATCCCTATAGCCACTTGCCTCGTTGTGCATATAGCTAATCCTATGGCGATGTGCACTATCCCCAACATCAGCACTGGCGCTGGCATTGAGAAGGCCAAAACTTCCGGCGCCATAACCAAACTGTAAACCCCGCTGCCAGGGGTTTGCCCATGCCGATAGCAACACAAGCCCTCCCGTCCCCGCGCCGTACATGCTACCTGCAGGCCCTTTAAACACCGTAATATTTTGCGGAGCATTTACCGCCAATTGATTGAGATAAGTATTGCCACCGGGATCGGTGAGCGGAATATTGTTCCAGTACAATTTTACATTGCGCACACCAAAAGGGCTGCGCAGGCTGCTGCCGCGCATATTGAGCCTGTAGCTTCCCGGCGATCTTTCTTCCATGCGCACGCCTGCCATTGTATTGAGACCACTTACCAAACTGGTTTGCGTGGCACGGTCGAGCGTATTAATAACGCCTGTACCAATACCAACAGCACTCAAAGACGGGAGGCGCTGCATAAAGGGCTGCGCCGTTATGGTAAGGCTATCCCTGCCGGCAATTGTATCGCTGACCGCAGTACCTGATTGCGCAAAAGCCATAAAACCATAGCCTGGTAAAATGGAAAGCCAAACCCCTACTTTTAACGGGCCATATTTTAAGGCCCATACATATCTCCATAACTGTTTAACAACACATGAAAAATTCATCAAAGCTTGGCTTATTCGATCTCACAATAATAGTTATCAGTCTGGTAATAGGCATGGGTATATTCAAAACACCTGCAGGTATTGCTGCAAAAAGCGGTACCGAAACAATTTTTTACAGCGCATGGATATTGGGTGGCCTAATTGCACTACTAGGCGCTTTTATTTTTGCGGAAATAGGCACAAGACTACCGGTGGTTGGGGCCTATTACAAAGTATTTTCTTTTGCCTATCATCCTTCCATTGGTTTTACCATTAATATTCTTATTCTCATCAGCAATGCGGCATCATTGGCTGTAGTAGCGCTAATTGGTGCAGAATATTGCAGCGATCTGTTGTTTGGCAAGCAGATGGGGCAGGTATTTAATGTAACGCTTGCAGCAACCGCTGTTGCCATATTTTTTGTCGTAAATCTTATGGGCTTGCGTACAAGCAGTCGTGCCCAAAATGTGCTTATGATTATTAAGATTGCACTGGTTCTCATTTTGATATCTGCAGTTTTCAGTGGCACAGTGGTAGAGCCACATGGCTATACCGACGACCCCATGCGCACATTTGATGGCAACAATGCAGCACTGCTGTTGATTGTAAGTTTGGTTGCTGTATCCTTTACCTATGGCGGCTATCAGCAAACCATAAATTTTGGCGGAGAGGTGAAAGACCCGCGTATTACGCAAAGAGCCATTCTTATTGGTATTGTTATCATTATCAGCTTGTACCTGGCCGTCAACTATTCCTATGTAAATGTGATAGGCTACGAAAAAATGAAAAATGCCACCAGCATCGGGGCATTATTGTTTGAAGCCTGGTTTGGTAAAATTGGCGGCAAGCTTTTCGATTTTGCCATGTTTATAAGTGTGTTGGGGTATGTAAATATTTTACTGATGAGCAATCCGCGAGTGATGTATGCTATGGCTGCAGATGGCGTTTTACCAAAAATATTTACGTATCAGCACCCCAAAACAGATGCGCTTGTACCTGGCCTCGTAGCGTTTTCGGCCGTTACGGTTATCGTTACATTTTTTGGTAAGGGAGTAGATAATATTCTGGGCTTTTCCATATTCCTCGATTCGCTAGGCTTTATTACCGCTGCGCTGGCACTCATCATTCTGCGACGCCGTCATTTCAATAATCATCTGGTAAAAGGAAAGCTTAGCCGCTTTATGGCCATATTCTGTTTGTTGTTTATTGGGGCCTATATAGTAGTAGCCTCCGCAGTAGTTATTGATAATTGGCGTGCGGCGCTGAGTGGTGTGGGACTATTGGTATTATTTGCCGTGGTATATTTCTTGTTCTTTCACAATAAGAACGGCTCCAAAAACGACATAGCAGAACAAACAGCAGCATAATTTTAATTTTATGGAGCTATCCTATATACTTAATGAACTGGGCGAAAACCATGCAGATTATTTTAATGCTGTAGCACCGCCCATTATACAAACCAGTAATTTTCTATTTGAAGACGTAGATAGCATGCGTGCCGCTTTTGCCGACGAATCATCGGCCTATCTCTACAGCCGCGGCCTTAATCCAACCGTTGACATTTTGCGACAAAAACTTGCCGCTTTAGATGGTGCGGAAGATGCCCTTGTATTCAACAGCGGTGCTTCCGCTATTTTTTGCAGCGTATTACCTTTTGTAAAAGCCGGCGACCATATTATTAGCGTTAAAGCCCCCTATACCTGGGCACAAAGATTGTTTGATGCAATACTGCCCCGCTTTGGTGTAAGTACTACCTATATTGATGGCGATAATATAGATGAATGGGAGCAATATACGCAGCCCAATACGGTAATGTATTATTTGGAAAGCCCGAACAGTTGGTCGTACATGCTGCAGGACCTGCCCGCAGTGGCAGCACTGGCCAAATCAAAAAATATTCTCACCATTATTGACAACAGCTATTGTACACCAATATATCAGCAACCCATTGCTATGGGTATTGACCTAAGCTTGCAAAGCGCCACCAAGTACATTGGCGGACATAGCGATTGCGTATCGGGTGTGCTGGCAGGTAAAAAACAGTTGCTCGATAAAATTTTCCATAGCGAATACATGACAACCGGTGCGGGATGCACGCCATTTCATGCCTGGCTTTTACTGCGCGGCCTGCGCACTATTGATATCAGGCTCAAACGCGTAAGCGACACTACAAAAAAAGTTGTGCAATGGATAAAAGCGCAACCGGAAGTGGAATCCGTTCAGTTTTGTTTTGATGAAGATTTTCCGCAACTGGCGTTGGCAAAAAAGCAGATGAAAGATGCCTTTGGCTTATTCACTTTTACAATCCGCGCGAATGATGTAATTGCCATTGAGAAATTTTGCAATGCCTTGAAGCATATACGTATGGCGGTAAGTTGGGGTGGCCACGAAAGCCTTATCATTCCCCGTTGTGCCGTATTGCCGCGCAGCAGTTTTGATGCAACCAACGATAAACATCGCTGGTTGCGTATGTATGTAGGACTTGAAGATGCCGACTACCTTTGTCGTGATCTGCGGCAAGCATTTGATACTATGCACGCATAAATACCCATGCATAAAGACGAACCAATTCCCGTGTACTGTTTCAGCGGTCTTGGCGCTGATTTTCGCATTTTCAATAAATTGAAAATTGCAGGTGTGCAAATGTTGCCCATTCAGTGGAGCATGCCCGAAAAAAACGATACCATGCGAAGTTTTGCGCAAAGACTTGCAACACAAATTGTGCACGACAACCCGGTACTGCTGGGGGTATCGTTTGGCGGCATGCTGGTAACGGAATTGGTTGACATTGTACAACCGCAAAAAGCATTTGTCATCAGCAGTTGTACACGCAGGCAACAATTGGCACCATGGTTGAGGGCTGTGGGCCGCATAGGATTGCATAAGCTTATTCCCTACCATCGATTGTTACAGTTTGATGGTCTCAATCGTTTTGTTTTTGATCCCGCCAGCCGCGAAGAAGAACTTTACCTGAAACGACTGATGCTTAAGGAAAATGATATAGAATTTCTTCGCCGTTCGGTACATATCATTATGCATTGGCAGCGGAGAACATCGCCGGATGGCATCATCCATATTCACGGCACAGCCGATAAAATGCTGCCCTTGCATCCCCGAAAAGTACATTATGCCATACGCAATGCCGGCCATTTTATGGTATGGAATCGCGCTGAAGAATTATCTCCCATTATCCGGCGTCATCTATTTGATTCCGGATCCTGATCGTTTCGTCGCATTTGCCGATCCTCTCTGTCAATTACTTCCTGCTTATACTCATGCTTAAGATGATCGTACAATGATTTTTTATCAATAACATAAGCTGCAATACTGCCTGCCATAGCGGCTAGCATCAGGTGAAAGATCATGCTATGCCTGTCCGTCATTTCCAATACCAATATGGCCGAAGTGAAGGGCGACCGCGTGACGCCCGTAAGAAATGCGGCCATACCGGCAAGCACCAACAGATTAGCATTTGCGCCACCAAAATTGAATAAATGCGCTATGCCACCACCAATAGCGGCACCCGCACTTAAGGCGGGCGCAAATACACCACCGGCGCCACCGGCTGTAAATGACACAATAGGTGCCAGTACGCGCATAAACGGCAGGTACCATTCCATATGCTTATCAGTGCTAAACAACAAATGATTGATTACCTCCTTACCCGAACCTAAAGACAGCGCATTGACGGCGCCAAAACCACACATGATAAGTGCAGCACCGCCCAAATAAAGCAGTTGCTGTTTGGTGGAAAACTTTTTGCGCCAGCGCAACAGCCGCAAAATCATTTTACTCATCCATGCACCACTAATGCCAGCAACGGCCGCGGTAAGTATCACTAACCCAAACATATACCAGCGTGCTTCAGCTACTTTAGGGTAGCCAAGATAGAGATAGGGACCAAGCAAGGCTTGTGCTGTAAGACCGGCAATGATAACCGCCGAAAAAAGTGCGGTTCGAAAATAGCGCAGATGGTTTTTCGCCAGTTCTTCTACGGCAAACACGATTCCGCCCAATGGAGTATTGAACGCCGCCGACAAACCCGCCGCCGCACCGGCCACTATCATATTTTGCTTGGGTAGCCTCGGCCACGAGTGCGGCACCAACTGATGTACCCATCGGAAAATAGAGCCGGCAATTTGTATGGTGGGTCCCTCGCGGCCAATAGCACCGCCGCCTAAAACCAAGGCAATACTGCTGAGCACTTTAAACACCGCCACTTTTATGCTCAGCAAATAATTAACCAAATGATTTTGCCTGGGGTTAGCCAACTCTATAGCTGCCATTACCTGCGGAATACCGCTGCCCCTTGCACCCGGTGCATATTTTTTGATAAGCCACCACGATAGAAAAAAGAAAAATGGCGCAAGCAGAAAAATAAGCCAATTGCTCTGCCCCATTATCCACAACAACCCATCTTCGGCCCATCCAAACAATCTGGCATATAGTACGGCTGCCAGGCCCGTAAGTATTGAAGCAATCCAAAAGGGTATGGCCTGCAGCACATTCCGCCTTACCTGCTCGTTATTAATTCTATTGAAATATTGGGCCGCAATTTGTTGCAGCCGATCTGCCCGTCTTCGCCAAACTACACTTTGCCTTCGCCATTGCATGCGGCGAAAGGTAACGATATCGAACGCAAATGGCTGAATGAACGGCTGTTACCTGATTAACCATAATTAACCTTGTTTACAACCGAATTAACGCCATCAGGCCGCTTGTGCGGATAGTTTTGCCACGTCAAACACGTGATCCATCAGCTTATGAAACTTATATCTACACGCCTCACTTTATTTATTGCCCTTTTGCTTGCCTCGCTTAATACCATGGCTCAGGCCCGCAATGGTGTTGTAAAAGGAAAAATATCCGACTCTACAGATAATGCTGCATTGGCCAGCGCCACTATTAATGTTTTGGATGCCAAAGACAGCACGCTCATTTCATTTGGTCGAACCAACGATAAGGGTGAATTTACCATCTCGAGACTTAAGACCGGTAATCTGGTTTTGATGATAACTTATACCGGCTTTGCCAAAAAGGAAATCGCATTTACCATTACCGAGGCGGAACCCACAAAAGATTTTGGCAATATCAGCATGCTGAGCGCCAGTTCGCTGGAAGATGTAACGGTAACAGCAGCACCTGTTGTTATCAAAGGCGATACGGTAGAATACAATGCCGGATCATTTAAGGTAAATAAGCCAAACGCCGTGGTTGAAGACTTGCTGAAGCGCCTTCCTGGTGTTGAAGTAGATGCAGAAGGAAACATTAAAGCGAACGGTCAGGATGTAAAACGCGTATTGGTGGATGGCAAAGAATTTTTTGCCAATGATCCAAAGCTGGCAACTAAAAACCTGCAAGCCGATATGGTAAACAAAGTGCAGGTGTATGAAAAGAAATCTGACCGTAGTGAGTTTACCGGTTTTGATGATGGCAATACGGAGCCCACCATCAATCTCACCTTAAAGCAAGACAAGCGCAAAGGCGTATTTGGCCGTGTAGCCGGCGGCTATGGTACAGAAGACAGATACAAAGCCAATGCCAACATCAATAGTTTTAAGCAAGGTGAACAACTTTCTTTTATTGGCCAGGCCAATAATATTAATGAGCGTGGCTTTAGCCTGATGGATGCGCTTTCTTTTGGCTCAGGTGGCGGCGGTGGCGGCACAAACGTAGTAATGGGTGGCGGCGGTGGCCGCGGTGGCGGTTTGCAAGTATCCGGTTTTGGCGGCGGCAATTCGCAGGGCATATCGGCAACGCAAGCCGCAGGATTGAACTATAACAACTTCAAGAACAAAAGACTTGATTTTACCAGTAGCTACTTTTATAATGGTACACAAACCAAAAATACCTACGATATACGCAGAGAACTGACCGTAGGTGATAGCACTCAGCTCTATCTTGAGCCGGGCCGTACGGAAAGAGATAATAACAACCATCGCCTGAATCTTGGTTTGGACTACAAGATCGACAGTTTCAATTCTGTAAAAATCACATCGCGGCTGAGCTTTC
>JAHEMO010000155.1 GCA_024643625.1 Chitinophagaceae bacterium | reverse complement strand
GGCCGGCCGGAGCGCAACACCTGCAACTTGCGATGTCGCTCTTTTTCCTTTTCGGTATCGATGCCCAGTATCCATTTCAACAGCAGAATGCTCAATAAAATACCAATTACGCCAAATGGATAGCTTAAAGCATAAGCCACCGTTAGCATGGCTTTGCCATTGGCTACGCCTCCTACATTTTCCAACGCTGCCTGCGCAGCGCCAAGCCCCGGGGTATTGGTAACGGCACCACTCATAATACCCGTCATTACGGCAATGGATTGACCGCTTATTTTGTATAACAACAAAGTAGTGCCTACTCCGGCAAGCACAATTCCGGCGGCCAGCAAATTGGTAGTCAGGGCATTTTTCTTGAGGGATTCAAAGAAGCCAACACCTACCTGCAAGCCGATGGCATACACAAACAGCACCAGGCCAAACTCTTTCAAGAAATGCAGATGATGATCGTCCACCGTAAAACCGGCCCAGGAAAAAGCCAGGCCGGCAAACAAAATCCAGGTAACCCCAAGCGTTAGTCCCTTGTACTTGAATTTGCCGATAGAAAGACCAATAGCAATGACCAATGAAAATAAAATCAGCGTGTGCGCTATGCTGTGTTGGGTAAAAAGATCTTTAAGCCACTGCATGGTGGATAGATTGGTGAGAAGGCAAAACTATTTTCATTTTGGGTATTGACGGGTGATATTCATCAGTTGCCGGGGCTTATAGTCTAATGCGGTACGAGGTACTTAGTTTAATAAAAGGTCCGTCGCCCCAATTTCTATTGGCTATGTAAGCCCCCTTCTCCACGCCCGTACGAAGCTTTCGCATGATGCCATACCCGGGTTCCAGTGTAAGGCAAATGCGTTTAGCCACATAATAATCAAGGAAGGCGGAAAGTTGGTTATCGTCAATCCGCAAATATTCACCAGTCTGCAGCCGGAAGCTATTGGTAAGGGCTCTAAAAGTGGCACCGTAGTAAAGTTTGCTGTTAAGCTTATGCTCCCAGGTAAGTCTGCCCGGCAGCAGACCAAAGACGTAGTTTTTTTCGTCAATCTGCCAATCGGCTCCCACTAAGGGCATTACAAAAAACCGGAAGAATTCGGTATTGACATACAGACCAAAACGAAAGGTTTGCTTTGGTTTGCGGGTCCAACTGGCAAAAGCTGCCCCACCAATCTGCAAGGTTTTTTTACCAAAGATTTTCTCGCCATTAAAGCGAATAACAGGCAGCACATTGAGGCCCCAATTGGGGCTTCGCATGGGTAAAATAAAACCTACCGGAAAAGCAAGCGATTTCACTGAAGGCACAATGTCTTTGCTGCCGGCAGAATCAATATGCCATACTTCGTAGAACGGGCTCAGCAATTGGTAAGTACGGTCGCGCAGCTTAATCGGCAAATCGCTTCCCATCCATAAATGCGTAAATGGTGTAGCGGCGGCATTATTGTTGCGAAACCCATAGGTATATCTCACCTGAACCGGATCTACATAGGGCTGCGCCTGAGTGGCGGTTGAAAAAATTAAGGCGACTGCTGCGAAAACTATCCGTCGAATGAACATAAGCTAAAGCTAATCTTATAGCAGGCATTTGCAAACTGTTTTCCTACCATTTGACGGTATCACTGTATAAGTTGGTGGATATAGCATATAACCTGGTAAATGAAATTATCCCAGCAGGCGGTAGCACCAGCTTCCAATATTCAGTAAAACAACATTGCTTTGCCGGATGACGATAGCCAACGCTGCTATAACCGATCTGCCAACGCTGATAAACATAATTAATAGTGCTTATCGTGGCGAAGCCAGCAAAACAGGCTGGACAACCGAAGCACATTTTATAGCTGGCGACAAAAGAACCGATGCCGGAAACCTTCAGGAAATGCTGGCAAAACCCGGCGCTTGCATGCTTAAAGCCACCGATGCTACCGGTGTAATAGAGGGATGTGTATACCTGCGCGCCGATCCGGACACATTATACCTGGGCATGCTTAGCGTAAAGCCCATGCTGCAAAACAAAGGCATTGGAAAATTACTAATGGCTGCAGCGGAACAACATGCTTTGGCGCTACACCTGCCATCTATCACCATGTACGTGGTTACGATAAGGCAAGAGTTAATAGCATGGTACCAAAAACTAGGTTACGGCGACACATTACAACGCATCCCCTTCCCCGACCTGCCCGAATACGGCAAGCCAATGCAGGCACTTGAATTTATGGTTATGAAAAAAAGCTTACCGGACGACGAAGATTATACATAGCCCCACTCTTTCATTACCTGCATGTTTTGTCGCATGCATTCCAATGGCGCAACACCTTGATAAGCTTCCTGCTCAATTATTAATTGAGGCTTGCTTTTTTGCTTGCTCACCACTGTAAGAATGTCTTTTATGTTAGCCACGCCTTTGCCTAGCACGGTACTCTCATAGTGTTTGTTATCATCTTTGCGCAACACGGCATCTTTCACATGCAAGGATTTAAACCGGCCGGGGTACTTTTTTACCACTTCCATGGCATTGGCGCCACCGTTCCATAAATTACCGGTATCGAGTTGTTGCATTACCAATCCGGGATCTGTTTCGGATAGAATGATATCGTACAACGACTTGCCATTATGCTGTTCGCTAAACTCAAAATCGTGATTATGGTACCCAAAAAGCATGCCATGCTTCTTACATAATTCGCCGCTGCGGTTAAAGTATTCCAACTGCCGCATCAGTGCATCGTATGATGTACGCACATTCATATCGATAGAAGGGCTGATAACATATTGCTGACCCATAAAAGCGGCATCTTCCACCGTCTTTTTCCATACGGCAGTAAAATCTTTTGCATTTGCATCCCAATGATCGGGCCGCAGCACCGTGTGGCCGCTAGGCATGCTAATGCCCAAACCATTTAGTATCTTCTTGAACTCAGCAGGACTATATCCATAAAATTTTCCATCCACATAATTAGCATGCTCCACATGCTTGTAACCCATACCCGCCAATGCCTGCAGCGTGCCGGCAGGGTCCTTTTTCATATCGTCTCTTACGCAGTACAGTTGCATACCTACCAGCATACCGGCAGGTGCCGAGGCCCTTAACCATGCGGGCACTACCGCAGCCGCACCCGCCATGGCGGTGAATTGTAAAAATTCCTTCCGATTTATTTTCATAGGTCTGCAATTTTTATCCCGGCAATGTAAGCCCAAATGGGCAACGAAACCAGCAATGCAAATACTAGCTATTTTTATGGCAATGAAATTATTGCAGAATTTACGACGCATCGTAATAATAAGTAGTTGTTTGTTGCTCTGCCTTTGTGATACGGCCTATGGCCAACAGGATACTGTTAAGCAAAATACAGACAGCAGTTCCGCCTCGGCCATAGAAATATACGAATACCGTATGCGGCAAATAGAAGCCCAACGCGTTGCAGATTCAATAAGGCGAGCCGATCTGGAAGAACGGCTGCAAGCGCTGCGGACTTCTGATAAGGCAGAGCGCAAAAAGCTGGAGGAAGAACTGAATACCCTTAAAAACAAGGAAACCGAGCGGCTACTGCTAAAGAAGGCTAAAATAGACAGCCTCAGACAAGTACTGAAGGGATATCCGGTTATTGGTATGATGCGCGATACTTTATTTTTTGTGCATAACCGCAGTGGCTCATTAAGCGCAGCGGAAAGGGCAGCACATATCGGCGATATGATTCGTATGACCTATAAGGTGGAACGCGACCATGATAGTTTGGCCCTCGCTGAATTTGAGAATGGCTTTGATGTGGTTGCCGGCGACCTTGTGCTTTTAACGGTAACAGAAACAGATGCACTGTGGTACGATACCACAGCCCGTGGGCTGGCCAGCAAAACAGCTTCCCTTATACTTAACGATCTGCAAACTGCAAGAAAGGAATACAGTTTCACCCGGCAACTAACCAGAAGCGGTTTAGTGGCCCTGGCTATTGTGTGCACAATTACCCTGATCTGGTTCATAGGCCGCATATACAGATGGCTTAAGCAGCGCATGCATTCGCGGGAAAACAAATGGTTAAGCGACAAAAAGTACAAAGGCTACACCTACCTCACGCACCAGCAGCAAGTGAATATGGTTGATTCAATTCTGCGTGTGGCCCGCATACTGCTGATTATTTTAACCCTGTACATATCATTACCTATCATCTTCAGCATATTTCCCTTTACGCGTGGTTGGGCCGATAAATTATTTGACCTGATTTGGTCGCCGGTGCGGTCAATTGCCCTTAAAATCTGGAATTATCTTCCCAACGTATTTACCATCGCGGTGATATTGTTTGTGATGTATCATGCCAACAAAGGGATCAAATATTTTTTTAAAGAGATTGAATATGGCAAGCTGCATTTTCCCGGCTTCTTTCCTGATTGGGCAATGCCAACCTATGGCATCATAAGAATGCTACTGATTGCCTTCACCATTGTACTCGTATTTCCTTACCTGCCCGGCAGCGATTCAGATATATTTAAAGGCGTAAGCGTTTTTGTAGGTATACTTTTTTCATTAGGATCATCATCGGCAATTGCCAATATGGTAGCCGGGCTGGTAATCACTTATATGCGACCTTTTAAACCCGGCGACAGGGTTCAAATTGCCGGCATTACCGGCGATGTACTAGAGCGAACGCTATTGGTAACACGCTTAAAAACCACAAAAAATGAGGAGATTACCATTCCCAATGCATCAGTACTAACCAATAACACCATTAACTACAGTACGCTGGCAGAAAAAGAGGGACTCATATTGCATACCGCGGTAACTATTGGGTACGATGTGAGCTGGAGAAAAATGCATGAAGCCCTGATTGAAGCTGCGTTGCGAACCGAGCGCGTAGACAAAGAACCTTCTCCATTTGTTTTGCAAACTTCGCTCGATGATTTCTATGTAAGCTATCAATTAAATGCCTACACAAAAGCCGCCAACAGTCAGGCGTCTGTCTATTCCGAATTGCACCAGCATATTCAGGATGTATGCGCAGAGATGGGTATTGAGATTATGTCGCCACACTATAGGGCCGAGCGCGATGGTAGTGCCACAACCATTCCGCCTACTAACGCTTCCGGCAGCAAAGCTTCCTAAAATTTGGAGGTATACGCAATGGTTAATACCGTTCGCCGGGCTGTTCAACCATATATCCTGCCAAAATGGATGCCCTTCCCGGGAAGCATGACCATGTAACCCAAAAAAATATATTTACCGGCCGTAGGGGTACAAGCTCACCAGCCTGTTATACTGTAAAAGGACACACATAAACCTTGGTAGTAACAGCCGAATGGTGGAATGCCCCCGAAATCAAGAGGGTGCAATCAACCTTTGACAACATATCACCAGTGGCCCGGGATAACGAAAGGGTGTTTGAGGATGTATTTCGCAGCCTCTTTGAGCCCCTGTGCCGCTATGCCAACAGCATTGTAAAAGATGATGCTATTGCCGAAGAAACCGTACAACAGGTTTTTTTACGGCTATGGGAGAAAGCAACTATGCTGCAACAGCAACAAGATCTTAAACCATACCTGTACCGTGCCGTGTACAATACCTGCATAAACCATTTAAAACACAAAAGGGTGCAGATGGCCTACACGCAATTTGCCGCACATAATACACTACCACACACCCACCCCGATGGAACCGGTGAACGATTGAACAGCAAAGAATTGGAAGCACGCATCGCTACAGCCATTAACCAACTGCCCGAGCAATGCCGCAGGGTTTTTGAGATGAGTCGATTCCAGCACCTGACATACCAGGAGATTGCCGACGAATTGGATATAAGTATTAAAACAGTAGAAGCGCAAATGGGCAAAGCATTGAAATGGATGCGCACGCAATTAGCCGATTATCTTACTGCATTGCCCTTTGTATTGGCATTAGAAATTTTTAAAAACTATATATTCTGAACAACGACGCTAACGATATCATGTATGGCCTGCTGGCAAAATATCTTGCCGATGCATGCACGCCTGAAGAGCGTGACAGCGTTGAAGCCTGGATAACGGACTCTGATGCCAATGCTGCCCTATTTGAGCAGGTGGCCATGGTTTGGCATGAGGCGGGGCAAGTACATCATGAAGCGCCGTCCATAAATATTGACACCGCATGGAAAAAGCAATTGCAATTGCGCAGGCAAGCAGCACCCGCAGTGCACAGGCTTAAGCCCCGCCGTTTACTTGCCATAGCAGCAGCCATAGTAGTACTGCTTGCTGCCGCGGTTATCGTAAAATTAACTATCCAACAGCCCGGGAAGCCGCAAATAGTGATGCAATACCTGCAATCCACCACCGATACCGCCATGATAACATTGGCTGATGGCAGCAGCATTGTATTAAATAAGCAATCCACACTCAGCTACCCAACCGAATTTACCGATAGCATCAGGAAAGTGAGCCTGCAGGGCGAAGCATTTTTTAGCGTAGCAGCCAATACTGCACAACCCTTTGTTATAGAGGCCAATGGCGTAACTATAC
Organism: Chitinophagaceae bacterium; assembly: GCA_024643625.1. Taxonomy (GTDB): domain Bacteria; phylum Bacteroidota; class Bacteroidia; order Chitinophagales; family Chitinophagaceae; genus Phnomibacter. The sequence goes on along the minus strand of JAHEMO010000155.1, from coordinate 1,666 downwards.
GGGTAGTGGGTACTGCCTTTAATGTGAAAACAACCGCAGGCAAAACCGAGGTGATTGTGGAAGAAGGCAAAGTATTGGTGCAAAAAAAGAAACAAGCTATTGCATTGATAAAAGGCGAAAAAACCACGGTGTATGATACTACAGCTGCGCTGCAAATAGACCGCAGCAATAATGCGCTGCATCAATATTACCGCAGCAAAGTTTTTGTATGCGACAATACACCGCTCCCCGATCTTATTTCAGTGCTCAACGAGGCTTATGGCGTGCAAATAGTGCTGGGTAAGGCGTCGCTCGCCGATCTGCGCATTACTACCACCTTCAACGATGCATCGCTCGATGATATCCTCAACATTATTGCCCTGACGTTTGAATTGCGCCTCAGCAGACAGTCAAACAAAATTGTATTGGAATAAACAAACCTACCGAAAGGCAATCCTTACATGAAGCGAAACATCATACTAATCATTTGCCTGTTGCTGAGCGGCGCCATTTGGGCGCAGCAAAATCTTGCAAAAAATATTACCCTCAATGCCCGCAACCAACGCCTGGCCGATGTATTGGAAATCATAAGCAATCAGGGTGACTTCTTTTTTTCTTACAACAGCAGTATTGTAAAACGCGATAGTGTTGTAACTATTACTGTAAGCAATCAGTCTGTAAAAATGGTGTTGGACTACCTGTTTAACCAACAGTACGAATACCGAGAATCGGGTAACTATATCATCATTCGGCGTAAGCCCATTACGGCTACCGTAACCATAAAGGCACCGACACCTGCGCCGGAAAAATATTATGCTATCAATGGATTGGTAAGTGACGCCACCAACGGTACCCCACTTGCCGAAGCTACCATTTATGAAAAAACGCAACTCGCCGATGCCATAAGTGCCTACGATGGCAGCTTTGCTATTCGCTTAAAACAAAAATACCAACAAGCCGCGCTAACCATTAGCAAAACGGATTATACCGATACTACAATTGGCGTACATGCCGGCATGAATACCATGTTGCAGGTATTGTTATACCCTATTGAAGACAATAATGTGGTGATATCGCCGGATGATTATCTACTGCCCGATTCAATCGCTTCTGCGCAGCAAACCGATACCAGTAAACTGCAAAAAATACCTGGCGATAGCAGCGACGCAGACAACCGATGGCTGACACAACTCTTCGTTTCCTCAAAACAAAAACTGCAAACCTGGAACGTAGGCGGATGGATTGCCGAGCGACCATTTTCATTTAGCCTTTGGCCGGGATTGAGCAGCCACGGGCGTTTGAGCGGAACAATAGTCAATCACTTTTCTGTAAATATTGGTGGCGGTTATAGCGGAGGGTTGAAAGGATTTGAAATAGGTGGTCTTTTCAATATCAACAGAAAAGATGCAGGGTATTTGCAGGCAGCAGGCCTGTTTAACCTTACCGGTGGCAAGCAATCGGGCGTACAACTTGCAGGACTTGCCAATACTGTAATGCGGGGCACCAACGGATTGCAGGCTGCAGGCATTGCCAATCATGTACAGCAGCAAATGAATGGTGTGCAACTGAGTGGTATCAGCAATACGGTGATGCAATCCACCAAAGGGTTTCAGGCAAGTGGTGTAGCCAACATCAATAAACTAACCATGAAGGGCGTACAACTTACCGGTGTAGCAAATTATAACGG
>JAHEMO010000154.1 GCA_024643625.1 Chitinophagaceae bacterium | reverse complement strand
AAGTTGTAGAAGATGGCAAAGCAAACCGATTGCAGAGCCAAGTTTTCCGAAAACCATAAAGGCTATTGCAAATTATGTCTTGCCATGCAGTTAGCGAATACAAACAAAAAAGCCACACATTTCTGCATGGCTTTTTTAATCTTATCCGACAAAAAATTTATTGCTTATCCAGTACCAGTTTTACTATAATCTGAAACTCATCATAAATGGCTTTATCGCCAAGGCCTTCCACCCAATTGCTTGAGCGGTATTTGATATCGTATTGCGTACGGTCTATCATAAATGTAGCAGTGCCATAAAGTTTGTTACCCACCGTATTAGGCGCCACGGCTGCGGTAAATTTCACCGGTTTGCTGATGCTCTTAATTTCCATATTGCCGCTAATCTCGTATTGGCCCGGGGCAGTTTCTTTAGCGCTTGTCATCGTAAATACAGCCTTTGGGAATTTCTCGGCACTAAAAAAATCGTCGCTCTTCAAATGTGTATCGAGGCGTGGATTACCGTTGCCGTTTTTTTCCTCCACTCTCAGGTCGGCCATATTGGCCTCAAAGTTTCCGCTGATGAGTGTTTTACCATCTATTACCATCTGGCCGCCCGAAAGCGGAACTTTACCATTATGCTGGCCCGTTACTTTTTTAGCTTCCCATTCAATTACACTTTCAGCGGTATTTACAGTATATATTACCGGTTTGCGTGTGTCTTTGGCAAATGCCAGCATTACAACCGGCAGCAAAATCTTAAGCATGTGATGTTGTTTTTAATGTTATAACTACGAAATAAAAGATATGACGAGAATTTTCGGGAAAAGTTGTGTGAATTATGGTTAAAACTATTGCTCCCTATTGCCAACGCCGAATCTGTTAATTTGCGGCCTACCAATGAAGCCAACAGGAATATGAACAAGACCATGCTGATTATTATGGATGGATGGGGGTTGGGACAAGTACCCGCTGCCGATGCTATCCGTGCCGCCAATACGCCTTTTGTAGATAGTTTGTACAGCCAATACCCCAACACCACCCTTACCACCTGCGGCGAAGTGGTAGGTCTGCCCGATGGTCAAATGGGGAATAGCGAAGTGGGCCATCTTAATCTGGGTGCCGGCCGCATTGTGTACCAGGAATTGCAGCGAATTAACGTGGCCATCAGAGACGGCAGCTTTCAGCAAAATGATGTGCTTCAGGCATCCATTGATTATGCAAAAGCCAACGGCAGGGCGCTACACCTGATGGGTTTGGTAAGCGATGGGGGGGTGCACAGCCACCTCAATCATCTGAAGGCGCTGGTAAGCATGTGCCATGCTTCGGGTCTTACTGATGTGTACATCCATGGGTTTACCGATGGCCGCGATTGTGACCCCAAAAGCGGACTGGGATTTCTTACCGAATTACAGCAACATCTGGATGCTACCACGGGTAAGATAGCTACCGTAAGTGGCCGCTACTACGCCATGGACCGCGATAAACGATGGGAACGGGTAAAGCTGGCTTATGAGGTACTGGTGAACGGCGCCGGCGAAAAAGCCAACAACGCCCTGCAGGCGGTTAGCGATTCCTACGCCAACAACGTTACGGATGAGTTTATACTGCCTACAGCCATAACCGACGCTGAAGGACATCCGCTGGCAACGCTGAAGGATGGCGATGCCGTTATCTGCTTCAACTTTCGTACCGACCGGTGCCGCGAAATAACACAGGTACTAACGCAAATGGATATGCATGAATACAATATGCACAAGCTTAACCTGCATTATACCACCATGACGGAATATGATAAAACATGGACCGGCGTAAACGTGGTATTTGCCACCGATAACCTAAACAACACCCTTGGTGAGGTAATAGCCGCGCAGGGTTTACAGCAGATACGCATTGCCGAAACGGAGAAATACCCGCATGTTACCTTCTTTTTTAGTGGTGGGAGGGAAAAGGAATTTGATGGCGAAAAGCGGATTATTGTACCAAGTCCCAAAGTGGCTACCTACGACCTGCAGCCCGAAATGAGTGCCGATGAAGTAACCCGTGTGCTGTTGCCGGAGATTGAAAGCGAGCAGTTTGCATTTATATGCCTCAACTATGCCAATGCCGATATGGTGGGCCATACCGGGGTGTGGGAGGCAGCTATCAAAGCCGCAGAAACGGTGGACAACTGTGTGCGGCAGGTGGTGACAACGGCATTAGCGCATGGCTACACCATTTTTTTGACTGCCGACCATGGCAACAGCGATTTTCTGATAAATGAAGATGGCAGTCCTAATACCGCGCATACCCTTAATCCGGTACCTCTCTTTGTTATTTCAAACCACTGGAAAGGAACCGTAAGGCCGGGAAAACTTGGCGATATTGCCCCAAGTTTACTTTCCATCATGGAAATTCCCATTCCGCCAGAAATGACAGGAGAGATTATCATTGCATCCTGACGTAAGTTGCGGCCTCGCAAAAACTTAATCATACCAACATTTATTACAATTATGGCGACAACAAATACACCCACAAAAGCCAAAAGAAAGATCCGGTGGGTACGCAGTCTTTTCTACTGGGCACTTATTGCATTTATCATTATCCAGTTTTTTCAGCCCGATAAAAACAATCAGGATATGAGTATGGAAGCCGATATCAGCACCGTGGTAAACGTGTCAGCCGATGTGCATACCCTTTTAAAAACGGCCTGCTACGATTGCCATAGCAACCATACCAACTATCCCTGGTACACCAATATTCAGCCCGTAGGTTGGTGGTTGCAAGACCATATTGAAGAGGGAAAGAATCATTTGAATTTTCAGAGCTTCGCCGATTTGAAAGTGCGTGAAGGTGGCCGCTTTAAAACGGTAGAAGCTTTGCAGGACCACAAGTTGGAAGAGGTGACGGAGATGGTCAAAGAAGATGATATGCCTTTGCCAAGCTATACCATTATTCACCGCGATGCCAAATTAACCGACGCACAAAAGCAAATGCTGCTGGTATGGGTAGATAGTGCAAGAGCACAATTGGCCGCAAAGGCCGCCATTGCTATGGCTCCCTAAATTATATGCCGGCGAAAGCGTCCATAGTATTGCGCAGGCAAATGGCCCCTCTGGCACTTTTTATGGTAATGGTGCTGCCATTTGCCTTTGGCCTGTTACTATCGGGCTATCAAACCCTGTTGCAATATTCAGTTACGCGAAGATTTGAGTACACCGCCGCCACCGGTATGGTATTGCCGGCGCATACATTGGTTTGGAAGAAAAAAAACCGGGAACTTTGGATTGACAACAGGCCATTTGATATAAAAACTATTACGTACAAGTCCGACGGCACTGTTGCTATTACCGGTTTTTTTGATGATGAAGAAAATTGGGCCCTGCATGTACTGCACCGCGCCTCCGGACAGTTGCGAAACCAAACACCACAACATGCCATTAGTCTGTCGTTTGTCATGCTATTGGTTTCGCCGCTTCAATATTGGTCATTTTGTATGCCTGAATGGCATCAACTACAGGAACCGTGCGGCTATGTTGATATTCACTTGCGTGCAGGGTTTGCATTGCGGAGACTAAGGCCCCCCGCTGTGTTAGCTTAATTTCTTCCTTTCATTTACAGTAAGTAATTAAATGGCTTATATAAAGGCAATCATATGCCCTATAAGCCATGCCAGCATTTGTCAACCAAGGGGCAGCACTTTTATGTGTTTGCAACGGTTCAATTTTTTTACATGAAATTAATATTAACGGTAGCCGCCGCCGGGATGCTGCTATCAGTAGCGTCAATGGCACAGGATGCCAAACCTACCTATCAGCCCGAAGGCGATACGAGTTTGCTTTCAGTGGTTGTTTCTGCAACAAAATTTCCCGAGAAGAAAAAAAATATTGTTCAACGTATTGAAATAATCAGCAGCCAATACATAAGCCGTGTGAATGCGCAAAATGCAGGCGACTTGTTGCAAAGCACCGGCAACGTTTTTGTACAAAAGAGTCAGCAAGGGGGCAGTAGCCCGGTGATACGCGGTTTTGAAGCCAGCCGTGTATTGCTGATGGTAGATGGCATAAGGATGAACAATGCCATCTACCGCAGCGGTCACCTGCAAAATGTTATTACGGTAGACCAGAATATGCTGGAGCGTGTAGAAGTGATGTACGGGCCGGGCTCCACTTTACATGGCAGTGATGCCTTGGGTGGCGTGGTGGCTTTTAAAACCCGCGATCCGCAACTGGCTGCCGAAGGACAAAAATCGCTGTTTACCGGGGCGGCATTTACACGCTATAGCAGCGCCAATCAGGAAAAGACAGGCCATGTTCATATGAGTCTCGGCGGTAAGAAACTGGCGGCGCTCATTAGTGCTACCTATTCTGATTTTGGCGATATGCGCATGGGGGATCATTATCCCGACAAGTACCCTGACTTTGGCAGGCGTAGTTTTTATGTAGACAGGATTAGTAATCGCGACAGCATATTGGCCAATAATGACGACCGCATACAGCGCTTCAGCGGATACCGGCAATGGGATATTATGGGTAAAATATTATTCAGGCAAAATGATGATATCAGCCACCAGCTAAATGTGCAGTTTAGCAACAGCAGCAATGTGCCGCGTTACGACAGATTGCAGGATGTACGAAACGGTAGCCTGCGCTTTGCCGAATGGTATTATGGTCCACAAAAGCGTAACCTTATTGCCTATACTTTTAATGCAGCGCTGCATGGCTGGTTCGATCAGTTGCGTGTTACTACAAGTTACCAGGACATTGAGGAAAGCCGCTACCAACGCGACCGAAACAATCCGCAACGGCAAAACAGAATAGAAAATGTAGGCGTTGCCGGACTTTACGCGGACCTGCGCAAAGGATGGGGCGCCAACGAATTGCATGTGGGTGCCGATATGCAATTGAATGATGTAAAATCGAGCGCCTTCCGACTCAATATCGGGGATGGCACTACTTCGGCTTTGGATACACGATATCCTGAGAAAAACACGTACAACAGCTATGCCATTTACGCGCAGCACCTGCTGAAATTTGGCGAGGGTAAATGGGTATTGAATGACGGACTTCGTGTGCAGGCATCAAAACTGAGTAGTACGGTAATTGACAACACAACCGCTTTCAGGCCTTTTACCAACCTTGAGCAAAGCCCTGTGGGTGTAAGCGGTAATGTAGGACTGGTTTACATGCCTAATGATCATGTGCGATGGCACACCGGTATTTCCACCGGGTTTAGAGCACCCAATATTGATGACCTCACGAAGATTTTTGAAAGCAGCACCGCACTGCGCCAACTCGTGGTTCCCAATCCCGATATTAAACCGGAGAAAACTGTATCACCTGAAATAGGCGTGACGCTTAACGCCGGCAGCTTACTTACCCTGGAGGCTACGGCTTACTATACCTGGTTTATTGATGCTATTGTAAAGGACAAATTTCCTATCGAAGGGCAGGATAGCACGGTGTATAATGGCGTAAAATACCTGACGCTTGCTGCGCAAAATGCAGCTTCGGGTCGGATTTATGGTTTCAATTTTGCCGCTACCTTCAAACCTATTGCAGGACTTGAGTTGTACAGTACTTTCAATATTACCCGCGGCACTTTTACACAAGCCGATGGGAGCGAAGTACCGCTGGATCATATTCCACCCAATTTTGGCAAAACGAGCCTGCGCTATACTCATGCCAAATGGATGGTAGAAGGTTGGAGCCTGTATAACGGATGGAAGCATATTGAGGACTACAACCCCAACGGTGAAGACAATGCCCAATATGCCACTGCCGACGGTATGCCGGCATGGGCCACACTAAACCTGCGCGGGCAGGTAACACTGCTGAAGAGGCTGCAATTGCAATTGGGTGTAGAAAACCTTACCGACCGTAACTATCGTGCATTTGCCTCCGGTTTCTCAGCCCCCGGCCGGCAGGTGGTGGCGAGTGTGAGGGTGGGGTGGTAGAGAAAGGGAGTTTAAAGTTTGAGGAGTTGATGAGGTGATGAGGTGAAAAGTTCACAAGTTCACGGGTTTACGAGTTTGGTCCTCACAATGCACTCGTTGCGAGAAAAGGAACCCGTGAACCGCCGCAGGCGATGGAACATGTGAACTTTCCCAAACCGCGGCAGGCAATGGAACATGTGAACTTTCCCAAACCGCCGCAGGCGATGGAACATGAGAACTTTCTCCACCCCTGGCAGACAATGGAACTTTTTGGGGAAAACTTCACCTATTCGGGGCTTGTGGCAAATGGCTGCAAGCCCTGATTTTGTTACATTTGCCCGCCCCTGAAGGGGGGCTTTTGTCTAAAGCGCTGCAATGCCAGTTATTGGCAGTTTTTCCGTCTGGTATGGGTAACAAATAATTAACCTCAACCCACAAGAAAAACATCAGCAGCTACCCGGCAAGCATATAGCAACTATGAGCACAGAACAGCAAGATTTACAACCGCAGCAACCCGCAGGTTACGGTGCGGATAGCATTCAGGTATTAGAAGGATTGGAAGCGGTGCGCAAGCGCCCGGCAATGTACATTGGCGATGTAGGCGAAAAAGGCCTCCACCATCTGGTGTACGAAGTAGTGGACAATTCCATTGACGAAGCCCTGGCAGGCTATTGCAAAAACATCCTGGTGACCATTCATGAGGACAATAGCATCAGCGTAGAAGACGACGGCCGGGGCATACCCACCGCCATGCACACCAAGGAAAAGCGTAGTGCGCTGGAGGTGGTGATGACGGTACTGCATGCCGGCGGTAAATTCGACAAGAACACCTACAAGGTGTCGGGCGGATTGCACGGTGTGGGTGTAAGTTGCGTAAATGCGCTTAGCCGCGACCTGCACGTTACCGTACGACGTGATGGTAAAATATTTGAACAGGAGTATAAAGCCGGCGCCCCCCAATATCCGGTGCGTGCCATTGGCGATAGCAACGAAACCGGTACCCATGTGCATTTCTGGCCCGACCTTACCATTTTTCAGGCTAGTGTGTACAAGAAGGATATTCTGGAAGGTCGTCTCCGAGAACTGTCGTTCCTCAACAAAGGCATCAGCATCACGCTAAAAGACCTTCGTGAAATGGATGAAGACGGAACCACTTATGAAAAGAATTTTTACAGCGAGGGTGGTATCGTGGAGTTTGTGGAAATGCTGGACAAAACCGCCAACCGCAACAACCTGCTGCCCACACCAATTTATTGCGACGGACACGATGCCGCCAGTAATGTGGTGGTTGAAGTAGCTATGAGCTATAACACCAGCTATAGTGAGCATATTTTCAGCTACGTTAATAATATCAATACCATCGAAGGTGGCACGCACGTAGCCGGCTTCAGGCAGGCCATTACCCGCGTATTTAAAAGCTATGGCGAGCGCGAAGGGATGTTCGAAAAAGCTAAAGTAGAGATTGAAGGCGACGACTTCCGCGAAGGCATCACAGCCATCATCAGCGTAAAAGTGCCGGAGCCACAGTTTGAAGGCCAAACCAAAACCAAACTGGGCAATAGCGAAGTGAGTGGTATTGTGCAAACCACCCTGGCGGCCACGCTGCAAAATTTTCTGGAAGAAAATCCCCGCGAAGCTAAGACCATCATGCAAAAAGTGATACTGGCCGCACAGGCCCGTGCCGCTGCCCGCAAGGCGCGTGATATGGTGCAGCGCAAAAGCGGACTGACCGGCGGTGGACTGCCGGGCAAACTGGCCGACTGCTCCGAAAAAGATCCCGCCAAATGTGAGATATACCTCGTGGAAGGTGACTCGGCCGGTGGTACTGCCAAGCAGGGCCGCGACCGTAGCTTTCAGGCCATTTTACCCCTTAGAGGTAAAATCCTGAACGTGGAAAAAGCCATGGAGCATAAGATTTACGACAACGAGGAAATCCGTAACATGTTTACCGCTTTGGGTGTAAAAATTGGTACCCCTGAAGATCCCCGGGCATTGGATATGAGCAAGCTGCGTTACCACAAGCTCATCATTATGACCGATGCCGATGTGGATGGCAGCCATATTGCCACGCTAATCCTCACGTTCATTTTCCGATACATGAAAGAACTGGTAGAAAATGGCCACGTGTACATTGCGCAGCCGCCATTATACCTGGTAAAAAAAGGCAAGAATCAGGCCTACGCCTGGAACGAAGAGCAGCGCAAAGCTTTGATAGAAAAATTTGCCGGCGGCAGCGAAAGCGGTGTGGTTACCCAGCGCTACAAGGGTTTGGGTGAAATGA
>JAHEMO010000153.1 GCA_024643625.1 Chitinophagaceae bacterium | reverse complement strand
AATGCTAAAATGACCGCCGGGTTTGAGTACCCGAAAAATTTCTTTGAATACTGCATCCTTATCCGGCACAAGGTTTAATACACAGTTGCTTACAATTACATCCGCTATGTTGGCGCTTACGGGCATTTGTTCCAGATCACCATGGCGAAACTCTACATTGGCATAGCCTAGTTTGGCAGCATTCGTTCTTGCTTTTTCAATCATGGCCGGTGTAAAATCAATACCGATAACGCGGCCATCTTCGCCTGTTTCGCTTCGGGCAATAAAACAATCGTTGCCGGCTCCGCTGCCAAGATCAATTACGGTATCGCCTTTTTTTATCCTGGCAAATTGTGTTGGCAATCCGCAGCCCAACCCCAGGTCAGCATCGGGGTTATAGCCTTGCAAATCACTATAGTCATCGCTCATGATGTTGTACACTTCGGAGGAGCAATTACTGGCGCCGCAGCAAGATGCCTGGTTGACGGTTTTCTCCTGCAAAGCAATTTCACTGTATTTCTGTCTTACAATTTCCTTTAGTGCTGAGGCATTTTCCATGATTATATTTTTTGTGATTTAACAACAACTATTTTTCTTTTCTATCCGGTTGGCAAGCGCGGTAAAATAGCTAAGTAATTTGCCAATTGCCTTTTCGTCTATGCAATAACAAATGCTATTGCCTTCAACTTCTCCTTTTATCAGCCCCGCCTGTTTTAATTCTTTCAGGTGCTGCGATACCGTTGGTTGTGCCAATGGCAGATGGTTGACGATATCGCCACAAATACAGGCATCAACCTTTATGAGGTATTCCATTATGGCAATGCGGGCCGGATGCCCCAATGCTTTGGTGAGTGTTGCCAGGGCGTTTTGCTTGTCTGTAAAATGTTCGGTCTTAGTGGCCCCCATATCTTAATTTAATATTGCAATATTACGATAAAGAATTTGCTGACAAAAACTTTTATGATTACCCGAAGGGGCACCCAATATTTGGGATTGCTTCCAGTCAATTGGAAGATGTTGTGGGTGACGCCGTAAATGGCTAAATAGCTTCTCCGAAAGTAAGCAGGTTGTTATCGGGGTCGAGTATAGAAAATTCTTTTTGCCGCCATGGCTTAACCTGCATTTGACCATTTGGATGAATGGCTACACCTATTTTTTGTAACTGCAGATATAGGTCGTCAATATGGGTGGTACGTATATACACCTGGCCATAGTTTTCTTTGGGATCCAAATCTGCGAAGAGGAAGAAATGAATTTCAATCCTGTCGAGCATTAGCATCATATATGCCGGAAGGTCTTGTGCACCAATATCCCGGAATCCCAGTTTGTTTACATAAAAATCTTTGGTAGCAGCTTTATTGCGCATGGGCAGCTTAGGATGGATAGCAAAAAACATAGGTTGTGGTTTTACTTTGAAGGACCCCCTGTTTACATTGGGCGACCTGATATTTTTTCGGCGCAGTGATGAATCCCTGGCAGAAGTTTTTATCCGGTGATATTGAGATTTACACCCGGTGCTACATCTACATTGCCTTGTACATCCATACCCGCCATGGTTACGTTTTGAGCAATGCTCAATGTATGCCCGGGCCTTACAATTACCTGCTCGGCAGGTAGCGGTGGCCGCCCCGTACTCCAGGTGGCACGGGTTGTCCATGGCCCCGTTTGCACCGTCTCAATGGTATTGCGAAAAAGACTGGTGGTGGAGAAAGGCTGAAACAATATGCTGCTGGTATCCGACGGGTCGTTGCCCATCCAATCGTTTAACATATCGGTGTATACCCGTCGGAAATCAATTTGCATGCCTACAAACTTGTTGCTCGTAGGGCTTCCGGGTGTTTGCCATACCAGGTCTTCCGTCATGCGATTAATAGTACCCAGCTGAAATTTCTTTAGCGCTTTGCCCATTACAAACATGGGGGCACAGTGGCCATGATCGGTTCCCCTTGAACCGTTGCTGTTGGCACGCCGGCCAAACTCACTAAAGGTCATGGTTACAACACGATGGTCGGTGCCTTGCATTTTTAAATCATCCTGAAAACTTTTTAACGCATCGCCCAGGGTCTTGAGCAAATTGGCGTGAACACCAATGGAATTATCATTTACATCGGCTTGGGTGGCATGCGTATCGAAGCCGCCCATTTGCACGAAATACATGCGTGTTTTTAATCCGCCATGTATTAGCCTGGCTACAATTTTTAATTGATCGCCAAGTTTATTGCTTGCGGGATAAAGAGCCAGATTTGCCCCTGCATCTGCGGCCTGTTTTATCTCGGCACTGTAGCCTACTGCCAGCAATTGTTGGTTGCGCACATAGGTTACCAGATCGCCGGCATCGCAGCAAGGTAGTTCTCCTCCATTGCCCGGTGCGCCTTCACCAATCAATTGGTAAAATTGATTGGCATCGGTAATGTTTACTGCAACCGATTGTTCGTCGCCATGAAATGTTGGCGTAGGCGAGAAGCCAATTTGTAAGGCAATAGGATCTTCCATTTGCGGATTAGGATAACCCACAGGAAATCCTGCATATTCATGTTGCAGATATCGGGCCGCCCATCCGGTATTTTCATATACATCAGCAGCAGTGCCTGTCATCCATATATCGGAACTACGTGCATGGCTTTGGTTGGGATTAGGATAGCCGGCGCCGTGGACAACGCAGGCCAGTCCATCATTGTATAAATCGCGTATACCGCTAAGTGCCGGATGCAAACCAAAGTCGGCAACGCCATCCAGCATCAGTAATTTGTTTTGGGGGATCGCAATGTTTTGTCGTAGGTTCAGGTATTCACCATACTCGGCCACCGGTACTACCATATTGAGGCCATCATTGCCGCCGGTGAGGTTTACGATGACAACTATTCGGTCGCCAAAGCTTCCCGGCGCGGCGTCCATTGAAGCCACCAAATCGCTTCCCATACCATGCGCAACAAGCGGATGCCCCTGCAACTTTAAAGGAAGTGAGAGGCTGGCAAGTGCACTGTTGCGTACAAATATTCTTCTGTTCATACTAGGGGTTGCCAGTGGTTAAAATATTTCGTACTCAGCCAGCCGGAGCACATACCTGTTAAGATTGATGATTCTGTTTTTTACTGCATTTACAGCATCGGTATTGGTTGGGGTTTGTCGATAGCGGTTCCATTCAAACAACCATGAATCCCGGGGAATACCTGCCATAAATACATCGTCTATCAGGCTGTTTTTTATACTAGCCGACAATTCGAAAACCAACAAGTGCTCCAAAAATTTTGTAACCACAAATTCTGCAGTAATGGCGGGTGTTCCCGCAGTATCGCTAAAGTTGGGCTGCCAGTTTTTTGCCCGGGTTAGCAAGTCTGCCCCTAATTTATAAGTGCCGGAAACGGTTACGGTGGGTTTTACCACTGTTTCAATAAAAGCGTATCTGTTGGCAAGCGTAGCTGAACTGAGCCAACCCTTTGATTGTGATGCCTGATAATAGGGTTCATAGCCAAATACGGAATCCTGCTCGGTGAGGGCCATGAGTTGGTTGCGCATGGTAGTTTGCACGGTTACCAAATATTTCTGTGCACCTGTAGCATCAATCAATCCGTCGGGGCATGGCACCTGGTAGTAGCGGTATGCCCCCAATATCATTTCAGCCGGTGATTTAATGATGGCACCCCTATTGCTGATGTCAAAAAATATCTGGCTACCCAGCAATTTGCGCACTACTGGTTCAATGGCCCAATTGTTTTGCGCACTGCTAAAAAACTGCGCAAGCGGCACAATTACCTGTTGCTCAATGGCGGGCGTTACATTTGGATTTACAAACCATTTGTACAGCTTGCGGCATATAAATCGCGCCGTTTGCGGATGCGCCAACAGCATATTGATGAGGGCATCAATTTCAATATTGCCGGCATTAGTTGTGTTGTTACCTGCAATGCTTGTGCTGTTATACGACCCTGAAAATTGTTTGGTGGTAATATCGTGTTTGCTAATTCTAAATTCTACCAGATAGCTGGTACTGTTCTCGGCACGATAGCCCACATGTCGCCAACCGGTAAGTACCCTGGCTGCTTCCTTTATATCGTTTTCGGTATAGTTGGGATTGCCATCATAATCGCGTTCGCCAACGGTGAAAAGTTCCTGCAACTCGCGTGCATAATTTTCGTTAGGCGAGGTGTTGGTATTGGCATCGCCATCCAGATATTCCAGCATGGCGGCGTTAATCGTAATAGCTTTTACAAATGCGCTGAAATTGCCCAAAGCATTACTCCTGATGAGCTGCAGATATTCCAGGTAAAAGCGATAGTCGGTCACCCGAAGCGTAGTTACTACAAAATGATTTTGCCAGAACAGCGATATCTTTTCCAGCAAACTGGGTGGCTGGCTGGTATCCACCATGCGCTTCATCCACCAAAAGCGCACACTCTGCAATCTGTCAAAAGCCTCGGTGCCCAAAAATGGCTCGGCCACGTTCAGTAGTTGGCCAAAGGCAGGAGCATCTTTATCAAGATTTACAGGCGGGTCAATTACCAGATTATTATTGCCAATAAGCAGGTCGAGCGCCTGTTGCGGCGTAAGCCCCATAAAGGCATCTACTTCGGCTGCCGTGGGGCCAACAGTGGTACGGCGCAGCAAATGGGCAGCCTGTTCGGCAGTAAGTGGACTCACATAAGCATCGAGAAGACTCATAGGTTGTTTGGCAGTGCCTTTTCAAAGATGGTGCATTACACAATACAATATCTAATGCACTTATAGAACCCCTTGATTTTCCAATTGCTTTTGCAAAAGGAGTTGCCTGCATCGGTTGTATATTGCTGCAAATTCCATTAGTATGAAAAAATACCTGATGATTATTGGTATCTGCGGGATACTCAATGCCGCATATTCGCAGGCGTCTGTGGGCATCGGTACCGCAAGTCCCAACAGCAAAGCCATTCTTGAGCTTAGTTCTACCACGCAGGTCTTTTTGCCGCCGCGCATGGATACTGGGCAAATGAACAATATTGTTTCACCGCCTTATGGATCCTTCATTTACAATACCACATTGCACACGCCAATGGCATACGCCCGGATGGGGTATAAGCCGACTATTATTCCAAAGATTTTTGCATCCAATGACATGTGGGTGCCGGTGAGTGTTGGCCCCAAAGTGTTGGCCTGGGGAGTGGTAGATACCTTGGATGCTAGCGGAAGTGCCGGTAACGAAAACACTGGAGCCTCCTACACTTGCCGTATTGCAAAGGGCAGCGGTAATTTTAGTGTGCGGTGGCGCAGCAAGGCTGACAACAATTCAAAATGGTATGAATTGAGCCTTAACAACGATAATTATGATAAGAAGGAAATGCTACTTGTAATTACCGCTGTAGGCAATGGCAGTTGGGATGTTACCCCAGCCATTGGGGTAGTAATAAATGGCTCGGACGCAAATGCCACCATAAAATTTACCGATATATCGCGATCAGTAGCCGGATGGAATGAAACGGACAGAAGGCGCCGAAGTGAATTTTATTTTGTGTTATACGATTTACGTGGGTATTAGCAGCAGCAAGTGGGTTAGGTGATTTGTTACTACAATCAACGATGACTTTTGCTTACATAAATAATAATTTGAGCCACTGAATAGTGGGTTGGCATTGCCTTTTTAAGGATGGCACACTACATAATACAATATCCATTGCCCTTGGGGAAGCCCTTTAATTGCCAACTGCCTTAGCCCAAGAATTTGCCTGCATCGGTTGTATATTGCTGCAAATTCCATTAGTATGAAAAAATACCTGATGATTATTGGTATCTGCGGGATACTGAATACCGCCCATTCGCAAGCATCGGTTGGTATCGGTACAGCCACGCCCAACAGTAGAGCTATTCTTGATCTGACTT
Source organism: Chitinophagaceae bacterium (assembly GCA_024643625.1). Taxonomy (GTDB): domain Bacteria; phylum Bacteroidota; class Bacteroidia; order Chitinophagales; family Chitinophagaceae; genus Phnomibacter. The sequence continues at coordinate 2,390 of JAHEMO010000153.1, read as the reverse complement.
CTACAACGCAGGTCTTTTTGCCACCGCGCATGAATAGCCTTCAAATGGATGCTATTGCCAGCCCTCCGTTGGGATCGTTGATTTATAATACTGATGTAAAACGCTTAATGTCTTATACCAATACCCATTATAATTTGATAATTATTCCTGGTGGAAATCCCATTCAAATAGCTGCTAGTAAGTGGTTGCCTGTGAGTGCTGGGCCCAAGGTGTTGGCATGGGGATCTATGGATAGCAGTACAGGTACCGGAGACGTTATCACCGCGCCTATCAAATCCGGTAGTGGTAATTTTTCGATACGATGGTATAAGGAAAAGAATGGCAGCCCCACAAATTGGTATGAATTTGCACTCACCAATGATAATTTTGACATCGATAGTATGCTGCTAGTAGTGACTCCTGTAGGCAACGGCAGTTGGGACGTGACGGCTGCTATTGGTGAAGTAGTTAACGGTAACCAAACTGTAGCGTCTATAAAATTTACTGATATCTCCCGGTCGGTAGCCGGCTGGAATAGCACCGATATACGCCGCCGCAGCAAATTCTACTTTGTACTTTATGATATGCGGGGTTACTAAAATGCTGTTGGTTATCTGCAATTAATTAGAAATAGACACCCCGGCTATTGCCTGAATAAATAATAATATGAGAACACTGAATAGTGGGTTGGTTTTTGCATTTGCACTGCTCCTGAGCAGTTGTTTCGATATTACAGAAACCATTGTCGTAGAGAAAAATGGCTCAGGCCAATATGCCTTGCTTTTCGATATGAGCAATATGCTTAAAGACCCCATGATGAGCGCTATGCTCAAAGCTTCTGAAGGCGAAACAAAAATGCCCGATAAAGACACGACGATCTATTTCAATAGTTTGCAGGACAGTGTACCAGCGGAATACCGTGCCGCGGTTCAGAAAATGACCATGCGCATGGTGAGCCATGAAAAAGATAGTGTGCTTACCATCACCATTGCTTATCCATTTGACAATACGGATGACCTCAATACCATGTTTAAAGCATTGGAAGAAGTGGGCAAACGAGAAGGAGAAAATGGTGCATTGGGCATGCTTGGCGGAGGACAGGGATTGGCAACCGGCGGCGTAAAATTTGCATCGGGTAAAAAGCAATTTATCCGAACCGCCGACCTGCCTGCTGCCGATAATCCTATGGCAGAACAAATGGACATGATGAAAATGATGATGGGAGATGCCAGCTATAAGTTGGTGTATACCATGCCCGGAAAAATTAAAAAGACTACCATTCCCAATGCTACCATAGCCGGTGATCGGCTAACAGCAACGGCATCCATGCTCGATCTGATGGAACGAAAAGTGAATTTGAGTGGTGAACTGCGATATAAGTAGAGGACCTGTTTCTGCAGCATGCTTTTCACCATAAAAAAGCGGGAACATATTGCTCCCGCTTTTTATCTTTTATGCCTCGCTATCCTCTTAGTTCCGTACCGGCTTGCCACCTTTCAGCACACTTTGTATGCGTTCAAGCGTTTTCTTTTCGCCGCAAAGGCTTAGGAAGGCTTCGCGTTCTATATCCAGCAGGTATTGCTCGCTTACAAGGCTTGTTTCGCTCAGGTCGCCGCCGCACATTACATATGCGAGTTTTTTTGCAATCTTCACATCATGGTCGGTTACATAGTTGCCCAGGCGCATGCCATTGAGGCCCGCAAGCATGGCGCCCAAGGCACCTCGCCCCAGCACTTTTACATCGGTGCGCTGTACGGGTTGCACATAGCCTTCTGTATGTATTTCCAGCACACTGCGTTTGGCATCAGCCACGCGGCGTCCTATGTTCATGCTTACCTCATCTATACCGGGGCGCATAATGCCCAGTTCATACGCTTCAAATGCGCTTGTAGCTACCTTGGCCAATCCAATGGTAAAAAAGCGGCGCTTCAAGGGTTCTATTTCAATTTCACCATCTGCATATTCGTCGCCGGCACGCAGCGCAAATTCTTTGGTGCCACCGCCACCGGGTATCAAACCCACGCCAAGTTCCACTAATCCAATATAGGTTTCGGCTGCCGCCTGTATTTTATCGGCATGCAGGCTAAACTCGCAACCACCACCAAGCGTCATGCCATGCGGTGCCATCACCACCGGAATGCCGCTATAGCGCATGCGCATGCTGGTGTTTTGAAACTGCCGAATGGCCATATCCAGTTCATCAAATTCCTGATCGATAGCCAGCATAAATATGAGGCCCACGTTGGCACCCAAACTGAAGTTGGCACCATCATTAGCTATTACCAATCCTTTGTATTTTTCTTCGGCAATGGCAATACTTTTATTGATGGCCGCCAGTACATCGCCACCAATGGTATTGCTCTTGGTATTCCAGCTCAGGCCCACCACATCATCGCCCATATCTACCAGGG
>JAHEMO010000152.1 GCA_024643625.1 Chitinophagaceae bacterium | reverse complement strand
GTGCCGTACACCATTCCTGCAATCTGCTGCAGATAGCCATTTCGGTTAATTTTTAAATTGGTGAGATTATTTTTTTGCTGGTACTGCGTGGCCAATTGGGTTACCCGCTGATAACGGTTGCCGGGGTCGGGGTGTGTACTTAAAAACTCCGGCAACTCGCTATTGCTATTTTGCCGACTGGCGGCTTGTAGTGTAAGAAAAAACTTAGCCATTTCCTTAGCATCATAACCAATCATTGAACTGTATTGCACGCCCAACTCGTCGCTTTGGCTTTCGTCGGAACGGCTATAGCTGAGCATAAGTAATTGGGCACCCTGAGAAAGTTGGTCAGCAAATTGGGCAAGTTCCGGGCTTATGACCACCGCCGCTATAACCCCTAATTGCGTAAACAATCCCTTGGTTTGCTGACCTACGCTATGGCGTGCCGTGACGTGCCCTATTTCGTGGCCTAACACGCCGGCAAACTGCGCTTCATTGTTCATATGTGCCAATATGCCACGTGTGAAGTAGACATAACCACCCGGCACGGCAAAGGCATTAATCACATCGCTATCCAATACTCTAAACTGCCAGTTAAGGTTGGGCCTGTGCGAAATGCGCGCCATTTCCAGACCCTTTTGGCGTATGAGCCGCTGGATATTACTATCGGGATATAACCCATATTCAGCAATAATTTGAGGATCGGCTTCACGCCCCATTTGTATTTCCTGTGCTTCCGTCATTAGTGCCACTTCCTTTTTGCCTGATACCGGATTGGTAGCACAGGCCAACCATACAAAAGAGATGGCAGCTGCCGTCAAAAGTTTTGATAAGATGCTCATGATTTTTGATGTTTTAAATATCTATGGAATGCGGTTTGCAGGGTTAAGGAGATTAAATCGCTATTGCCTACTGCCAGATTAGCAATTCCAACACCATGCCAAAGAAAAGGATATGAAGTCAGGGTTTATTATAAGCAGGTTAAAATGAAGCTGCAATATGTCGGCAAATCCCCAAAACGCTCACCGAAGTCACCGATGCTCCTTCCATATCGCAACAGTTCATTTGCGCCTCGTGTTTTGATTCGTTCAGCATACTTTAGACCGCGTGGCCATTACATTTGTTCACTGATGAATGCAACCCACCATCAATCCCTTCATGAAGTTCATGAATCTGTAGACACCATGAGGCCGCAGGGACGCTGGCAAAAATTTGTCACCTTTCTTGGCCCTGCATACCTTGTAAGTGTTGGATATATGGACCCGGGCAACTGGGCAACTGACCTCGCAGCAGGCAGCAAATTTGGATACGCTTTAATTTGGGTATTGCTCATGAGCAACCTTATGGCGTTGCTGTTGCAAGGCCTGTCGGCAAGATTGGGCATTGTGCGGCACCGGGATCTGGCGCAGGTCAACCGTGAATACTACCCTAAGGCGGTAAACTTTATATTGTATCTGCTTGCAGAGGTTGCTATAGCTGCCTGCGATTTGGCAGAAGTGCTGGGAATGGCCATAGGACTGCATCTGTTATTTGACATTCCCATACTTTGGGGTGTGCTAATTACGCTTGCTGATACTTTTCTCCTATTGCTTTTGCAGCGCCAGGGTATGCGCAAAATGGAACTATTTATTATTGGTCTGGTATTTGTAATTGGCATTTGCTTCCTTATTAATCTCGTTTTGGCACAACCCGATATTGTTGAGGTGCTTAGAGGGTTCATCCCCTCATTTCCAGATGCAGCAACGCTTTATAAGGAAAAAGGAATTAATGCATCGCTGCCAAGGGAAACGCCTCTCTATTTAGCCATTGGCATTATTGGCGCCACAGTAATGCCACATAACCTTTATCTGCATAGCGCATTGGTGCAAACCCGAAAGATTGAAAGAAACGAAGCCGGAATTAAAAAAGCTATCAAAAACAATATGATTGACAGTGCTATCGCGCTCAATCTTGCTTTTCTGGTAAATGCTGGTATTTTGATATTAAGCGCAAGCGTTTTTTTTGACAGTGGCCGTACCGACGTAGCCACTATTGAAGATGCGCATCAGCTCTTGAATGGCATGCTTAACAATGAGTGGGCATCAAGGCTTTTCGCTATTGCTTTAATTGCCGCCGGACAGAGCAGCACACTTACCGGTACATTGGCTGGCCAAATTATCATGGAGGGTTATCTGCACTTAAGGCTGAACCCTATTTTAAGACGCCTTATAACCCGACTGCTCGCGATAGTACCCGCTGTTTTGGTAATACTCATCAATGGCGATGATGACCTTGATGCCTTATTGGTGCTCAGCCAGGTGGTGCTTAGTATGCAATTGGGTTTTGCTATTATTCCGTTGATTCATTTTGTGAGCGATAAAGCAACCATGGGGCGATTTGCCATTTCGACAAGTACAAAAATTGCCGCCTGGATAATTGCTAGTATTCTCATTTATCTTAATCTAAGCCTATTGTATGAATCGGGAATTTCTACTTTGCAAAGCAACGGCGCTATTTGGGTAAAAATATTGGTGGTGGCAGGATGGACTGCTATTGCAGGACTGCTGGTTTATGTTGCGATTTTTCCGTTTTTGCGCAAGCAAAAGCCTGATTCCACCGGAATGCATGGCACCACACCAAAGCTTACTATCGACAAACCCAAATTCAGACGCATTGCGGTGGCCCTTGACTTTGGGCCTTTGGACGAGAAAGTGATTAGCTATGCAGTACAGCAAGGCGATGCCGACACTATTTATACCTTAATGCACGTAACCGAAAGTGCCGCGTCAAAGTACCTTGGAGATAGTACGGCTGATAAGGAGAGCATGGAGGACGAATCGCGGATGGCCAACTATGTGCATCAGTTGCAGCAGATGGGCTACCATGCCATTGGAAAAGTGGGCTATCAAAGCCGCGTGGGGGACATCATTAACATGGTGAGCGATAGTAAAGCTGAATTACTGGTAATGGGAAGCCATGGCCATAGATCGTTGAAAGATTGGGTGTACGGCACCACTGTAGACGCAGTAAGGCATAAGCTTGACATTCCCGTACTGGTAGTGCGATAAATTATATGAAACAAAAAAGTCCTGAAGTGCTCATGTAGTTACCCATTTGAAAATAAAACCCGACAACAGATTGGCATAGTTGCCAATAAGATTGCTTAATACGCCGAGCAAAATACCCAGCGAAACCATACTCGGGTGAAAAGAAGCTGCCACTACTGATGCCGATGCCGGCCCTCCAATATTAGCCTGACTACCAATTGCAATATAGTGCCAGGGGGCTTTGAGTAATTTTGCCCCCAACATCAAAACGGCAAGATGAATAAACAACCATATCCCTCCAATAATGAAGAAAGCAGGATTTAGTGTGAGGTTGTGCAAATCCAATTGCAGACCAATTGTGGCTATTACAAAAAACAACATGCCGTTGCCCAAAAAAGTCCATGTACGAATGCCGGGCTTAAACCAATTGGTAAATGAAAGCACCACGCCAAACGTGGTGGAAAATAAAATCAACCATAGCGATTGCTTCGCAAGAAACGACCATGGATTGGAATCATCATCACCAAGCCGGGCATAGAAATAATTGGCACTAATGCGGGACAGTAATATCACTAACAGATATGTACCTGCCAGCACCAGCCAAATCTTTATGCCCGGCAGAGGCATACGCTTTTGTTTTTGCACAACATCTTCGGCCGCATTGTCAATCATATCAAAATCAACAGGTACCGGCCCTACAAGCCAACGGTTAAGAAAGCCCTGAACTTTTACGGAATAGAGTAAAATAAATAACCAGGCATTTTGTAAAATGATATCGGCAGCAAGGGCCGTTAAAAATAAGGGCTCGCTGCTACCATATACCTCTTTCATGCTGAGTTGTCCCGGTGTTCCGTTTATCCATCCTCCCGAAATACATACCAATCCCCGCCATGGCGCATCTGCGCCATCATGCTCCAATAATTCCGGCTGAAATAATCCAACTATTTGCAGCGCCAATGGACCACCTATTACAATACCCAGTGTGCCAATTAAAAAGACCAACAGCCCTTTTCTGGTTACCCGCATCAAATCGGGAACGTGAATGATAGCTGTAAGCATAATAAGACTTAACGGCAAAATAGTATTCATGGCCAGCACCCTAATGTTGGCACCCGGCTTCACAAATCCCATATTGGTAGCAAGAGTAGGAAGCAGGTAAAGTAACAATATGGGAGGCACCCACCGGTATAATCTCACAAAAAAACCTTGTGTCTTACCGGTTGTCCAAATAACAAATGCAGTTATGAAAAAGACTAAAAGTAACGCTGGCATTTCCTGCAATACATCCATACATTATTATTTATGTAAAGGATCTTGTTGAATAACCAACGTTTGATTTTGCGTATAACCCTCTGCTTTCAATTGCAGTTCGTAAGTACCGGGGTTGGCCTTTACGGGCAAGTATTCACCAGAAATGGGTATGCCAGGGTTCGCTTCCAATAAACGCGCTATTTGTTCACGTTGCTCGCCACCTGTTTTGGCCTGCTGCAATCTTCTAAGAGCCGTCAATACTGATCGTTCAACACCCGGTATTGACTTCACCATGGCTTCAATGTTTGCAATTTCCGCATCCGGAATTTTTGATGATGCAAAACTTAAATCCCAAGGCAACCGGTGAACACCGGCAGTCAAAGCAGTATCTATAACGGCTGACACTTGACGACGCGGATCGGTAATGGTCAGTTGTACTTTTTCTCCGGCTGTAGTGGACACATACACCGTTACGAAAATCGTTTGCTCCATTGATGCCCTTGGCAGAGATGATGCAGCCTGAATACCAGGAGGGTTATCCCCGCCATACCACATATGCCCTCGCTGTCCGCCGCGGCTCGTATTTTCCCACAGCACCACCGGCTTTTGGGCAAATAACCATGTTCTTTGCCCCATCATTTTTGTCTCCAATTGTTGCAGATAGCTAATATCATCCATCACCCAAAGGCTTCTGCCATGCGTGGCAGCTATTAAATCGCTTTCGCGGGAATGAATAAGCAAATCGTATATGGAAACGGTAGGCATATTTTTATTAAACCGCCACCATTGGTTGCCACCATCTATACTACACCAAATACCGGTTTCAGTACCTGCAAATAACAACTGCGGATTGATAGCATCTTCAACAAAAGAACGAAGCACTTCGGTAGCCGGTAAATTATTAACCAATGATCGCCAGGTTTTACCAAAGTCAGTAGTAACCATCAACAGGGGTTTGAAAACATTGCTGCGATGTCCGTCTACTACTGCATATGCTTTCTCGCGGTAGTGGGCAGATGCTACAATTCTGTCAATCCATAAACCCTTCATGGCGGCAGGCCAGTTGGTGTTTGCTTCTTTCCAGGACGTTCCATCATCCTGCGAAAGATGCACCCTGCCGTCATCGGTTCCGGCCCAAATTATTTTACTGTCTTTTGGCGATTGTGCCAATGTGTAAATGGTTCCAAAGTTTTCCGCACCGGTATTATCCGGCGTAATGCCGCCGCTATTACCGGTTTTAATTTTACTGCTATCGGCATGGCTAAGGTCGCCGCTTATAATCTGCCAATTGCTGCCGGCATCTGTGCTTTTTAATACATACTGCGCGCCCATGTATAAGGTCTTGCTGTCGTGCTGCGAAAGCAGAAAAGGTGCCGACCAGTTGAAACGAAAAAAAGGCTGATCGCTACCCTTCTTAATAAATGCTCCGGCATTGCGGGTATTAAATTGCGTAGGCATTATCAGTTGCAGTTCATGTGTTGCAGGATTAAGCCTGCGAATGGTTCCGTTTTCTGATGAGGTATATACGTCATTTGCGTCGTTTGGATTTACGGCTGCATATTGTCCATCCCCCCAATGCACTTTCCAGCTCACATCGTTCAGTATGCCTCTTACATCGCGGGCAAAGCTTTCAGTAGCATAAAAGCCATTGTCTTGCAGTCCGCCATAAATACGGTAAGGCGTGCGCATATCTGCAGCAATGCGATAGTATTGCGCTATCGGCAAATTATCAAAGAGAATAAATTTATTGCCACCGTCATGCGTTAGCGAAATGCCTTTATCTGCTCCGATATAATATCGATCCGGAAACTTAGGATCAATCCACATGGCATGAAAGTCGCCATGTATTTCTTCGTCTTCACTGCCATTGGTAAAGGTTTTGCCGCCATTGTCGGATACCATAAACGGTGTGGTAAGCACATACACTTTGTTGGGATCCCGGGGATGCAATCTGATCTGACTATAATAAAATGGCCGGTTGTTATACATGTTTACGTATTCCCAATGATCGCCGCCGTTATCAGAACGATAAATGCCGGAACCCGGCGTGGCAAGCGATGCAGTTTTGGGTGCTTCCACAATGGCCATCAGTACATCGGGCTGCGATTTGCATATGGCTAATCCTATGCGCCCGGTAGAATCCCCGGGCAATCCATCCTGCAGTTTGCGCCAACTTTTGCCGGCATCGGTACTTTTAAAAATACCACCATTGTTGCTGCCACTCTGAAAGTTATGCGGCTGCCGCAGGCGATAATAATACGCCGCATATAACGTAGATGGATTGACGGGATCCATGATTACATCAATACAACCTTCCCTATCGTTGTCAGGCAATCCGTTTGAAAGCTTTTGCCAGGTGGCACCACCGTCTTCAGTTCTGTACAAGCCACGCTCTCTATTATGCCCCCACAGCGCTCCCATAGCAGCCACATACGCAATATTGGGATTGGAAGGATGCAATACAATACGGGCAATGGTTTGCGATGCCTGCAATCCCATACAGGTAAAGGTTTTGCCCCCATCGGTTGACTTATACACGCCATTGCCCCAAGACACACTGTTGCGTCCGTTAACTTCACCGGTACCCACCCAAATAATATTGGGATTGGGTTGAAATACCGCAATATCACCGATAGATGCCGTTTCATATTTATCGAAAATTGACCTCCATGTAGTGCCTGCATTTTCGGAATACCAAACACCACCACTACCTGTAGCGGCCCACACTTTGCGATAATCATCATCCAGTGATTCAATATCAACAATTCGCCCACCCTGACTAGCCGGACCTATATTACGCCATTGCAAAGGTTTTGTGATAGCATCAAAATACGATTGCTGTGGACTTGCGGTGTGCACAATAAACAGCGCACACAGGCAAAGCAAAAAGTTCTTCATTCGACCCGGTTAATAAGATTAGTCTCTATAATTTAATGCAGGCTTTCTATCGCCAATCAATGGTATATAGGTGAAATTTTCGCCACGGGCATGTTGCCATTCTGCTTTTGCTTCTGCAATTAATGCGGGACTATTTAGCAAATCAATACCCGTTAATGCCATAGTTTTTGCAGCCACCATCATACCCTTAGCCCCTATATCGGTTCCGCCACAAGCTACTGCCTGCCAGCTATGTGATGGCGTACCGGGTATCCATGTGGCAGCGCGAAGGCCTACTGTTGGCACTACCCAACTTACATCGGCCACATCGGTAGAGCCACCGGAACGATTATCATCCGTCATAGGTTTGTATGGCGCAACCATCGATGCATTTTCTATAGCAGGCTTTACACCAATAAACGATTCCTGCAGCGCTTTGCCAAAAGCTACTTCAGCCGGCGTGTATTGTACGCCGCCTACGCTTACCATATTCGCATGCATGGCTTTGGCCAACACATCTACCGGTAATACCTCGTACACGCCACCAATTATTTCGTAGCTCATGCTGGTGCCGGTGCCGGTTGCAGCACCTTCGCCCACTTTCACCAATCTGTCAAATAATTCCATCAATACATCGCGTTTGGGATGGCGCATGTAATAATACACTTCGGCATAGTCAGGCACTACGTTTGGCGCTTTACCTCCATCTGTTATTACATAATGCATGCGAGCATCGGAAGGCATATGCTCACGCATCATATTGGCCATCACATTCATAGCTTCAACACCATCAAGTGCTGATCGTCCTTTTTCAGGAAAACCCGAAGCATGTGCCGAGATTCCTTTAAATCGAAACTTAGCTGTTTTGTTGGCCAGAGAAGTATAGGGATTGGCTTCATTCTTACTATCCGGATGCCAATGCAGCACCACATCAACACCATTAAATAATCCTTCGCGCACCATGTATACTTTTCCTGAGCCACCCTCTTCCGCAGGGGTTCCAAATACTTTGATGGTACCCGATATTTTATGTTGCTGCATATACTCCTTCAATGCAATACCTGCAGCTGCAGAGGCTACGCCAAATAAGTGATGCCCAC
>JAHEMO010000151.1 GCA_024643625.1 Chitinophagaceae bacterium | reverse complement strand
GCTGAGCCGGCTATGCATTTATTACTAAACTTTTTACGCCAGTATAGCATCCATAATTTTTGCCTTTACCTCCTGCATGGCTATGCGCTCCTGCTGCATGCTATCGCGGTAGCGAATGGTGACCGTGCCATCCTCTTTTGTTTGGTGGTCGACCGTAACTGCGAAAGGTGTGCCTATAGCATCCATTCGGCGATAGCGCTTGCCAATACTGTCTTTTTCCTCGTAAAAGCATTGGAAACTGCCTTTGCAATTATTTACGATATCGCGGGCAATTTCGGGCAGTCCATCTTTTTTGGTAAGGGGTAATACAGCAAGTTTTGTGGGCGCCAGATTGGCCGGAATTTTAAGCACCACCCGGCTGTCTTCGCTGCCATCTTCTTTTTGCCATTTTTCTTCGGCATAGGCATTGCTGAGTGTCGCCAATACCAGCCGGTCGAGGCCTACTGAAGTTTCAATCACATAGGGCACATAGTTCTGATTGATTTCAGTATCAAAATATTGCAGTTTCTTTTTGCTGAATTCCTGATGACGGCTAAGATCGTAATCAGTACGGCTATGAATGCCTTCCAATTCTTTCCAGCCAAAGGGAAAATGAAATTCAACATCAACAGCAGCGTCGGCATAGTGTGCCAGCTTTACATGGTCGTGAAACTGCAACCTGCCCACGGGAAAGCCCATAACATCCTTATGCCAGCGCAGGCGTTCGGCCTTCCAGAAATCGTACCATTCTTTCTGCGAACCGGGGCGAATGAAATACTGCATTTCCATTTGCTCAAACTCACGCATACGAAAAATAAATTGCCGGGCTACTATTTCATTACGAAATGCTTTACCGGTTTGCGCAATGCCAAATGGAATTTTCATGCGACCGGTCTTCTGCACATTCAGAAAATTCACGAAAATGCCCTGTGCTGTCTCGGGGCGCAGGTAAATAGTACTTGCTTCATCAGCAACGCTACCCAGTTCGGTGCTAAACATGAGGTTAAACTGCCGCACATCGGTCCAGTTGGCAGTGCCGCTTACACTGCATTTTATTTTGTTGTCATCTATCAGTTGCTTTATGCCTTTAAGATCGTCGGCAGCCAGCAGTTGCTCCATTTGGTGGATAAGCGCAGCCCCTTCTTCAGCAGACAGGTTTTCGGCAAAAGCTTCAATTAAATGATCGACACGGTAGCGTTTTTTGCTATCCTTATTATCAATCATGGGATCGCTGAAGCTATCCACATGGCCACTTGCCTTCCAGGTGGTAGGGTGCATAAAAATAGAGGCATCAATCCCCACAATATTGTCGTTGAGCTGCGTCATGCTCTTCCACCAGGCGTCGCGGATATTCTTCTTGAGTTGCGCGCCATTTTGGCCATAATCGTACACGGCAGCGAGGCCATCGTATATCTCGCTGCTTTGAAAAATATAACCATACTCTTTGGCATGGCTGATAAGGCTTTGGAAAGTATCCGAATTATAGGCCATAGTAATATTTGTTCCTGTTGGTTGGGCGGCAAATATCGGGATACAAGGGTTGTTTGATTGCACAATATTCCATAATCCTTGACCAGTTAATTTTCTTATTGGGGGCCAATAAGCTTCGCTTTTCTGTCAGTTTTACCGCAAATAAAATTCACTAGATGTACGGTGGACTAAAGGGAATCTCTAGTGATATTGGTGTTGTGCAACTCTCCAAAACCAATTAGACGTGGCGAAAAGTTTTAATTTCTCCGCAACCCATTGTATATTAAAGCCTTGTTATACCGGAGCAGGCCTGCCTCCTGAGTAAATCCTCCCCAACAACAACCCGTTGCCCCACACCCAATATTCCAAAACCTTGTAATTAATACAATTATGAAAAAACTTGTAATGCTATTGGTATGTCTGCCACTCTTTGCCGCCGCGCAAAAAAATGTTGTGAATGCGCTGCGTGTTTTCCCAAAAGTGGACAGAGTTGCCGAATTTGAAAAAGCCATGGCCACCCATGCACAGAAATACCATACCGGCGACTGGAAGTGGCGTATCTATCAGGTACAATCAGGCGATGATTATGGTGCATACCATATTACCGAAGGCCCCAATACCTGGGACGAAATAGATAACCGCGGTACGCTTGGTGCCGAACATATGACCGATTGGAATAAGAATGTGGCACCGCATCTTACTGAAAGAGGTTCAAGCCTTTATGCCACTTTTGATGCCGACCTGAGCAATGTGGCTATTACAGATTATTCCAATTGGATTGCTATTACACGGTTTATGATAAAACCCGGCTATTCCAATGAAATGGAAGACTGGATTGCCGGTATGAAAAAAGTATGGGTGCAAAACAATATCAATGTTGCGATTTACCGATCTTCTTCATCAGGGCCCATGAGTTTAACGATGGTACGGCGATATAAAAATGGTTTGAAGGAAAGAATGGATGGCGCCTTTCCTAATTTCCGCGACAGCTATGAAAAAATTCACGGAAGAGACAGTTGGAACGATAAGTACCTAAGCAGCATACGCGCTTCGCTTGAAAGTGCTACAAGCGAATTGCTGATGTACCGTGCTGACCTGAGTTCTAAATAATATTATCCTTTTGCAAGAAGACCTGCCTCAAGTTGGCAGGTCTTCTTGTTGGGTATCCCAATCAGTTGTAAGGCCAGGCTATTGATCCTTCAGCTTTTCATTGGAAAGATGTCTGTCTGCATCACGTAAATTCTTCTTTTCAAAATTTTTCTGCAATGCCTCCGTCAAGTCGACCCCCGTTTGGTTGGCCAGGCATATCAGCACCCAAAGCACGTCGGCCATTTCATCGGCTATCTCTTTGCCTTTGTCGCTTGCTTTAAAACTCTGCTCTCCATATTGCCGTACCATTAACCGGCTAAGCTCTCCTACTTCTTCCATTAGTATGCCAAGGTTGGTAAGCTCATTAAAATAGCGAACGCCAACGGTTTTTATCCATTGGTCTACGTCTTGTTGTGCCTGTTGAATAGTCATGATGCAGCTTGATTTTGTTGTGCCATTTTTATTTGCATTACGGTAGCTATACTCGTTGCTCTCTCTTTTGCCTTGAAGGCAATTTCGCCGGCAAACATGCTATCAACTGTTTCATTAAAAAGTTGCAGCCATCGGTCAAAATGCATTTTGCGCATTGGCGAGCGAGCATGCATGTGCATATGCGGTTGCATAGCATTGTTCTTATATAATGCCGGTTTATCAAGCAGCAAACTCTCCCAAAAATCTGTAATTACAGGAAGGTGTTTCGCCAGATCCATATGCACCACATCGGTAAAGAAATGGCCGATAACCGGATCGGGAATGGCTTTGGTATAAAAGGCTTGCATTAATACTGCAATATCCTCACGAGTGCCTATATCCTTTTTCATTCCTTCATTTTGGTATCAATAATTATGGTTACGGGTCCATCATTCACCAGGCTCACCTGCATATCGGCACCAAACACACCTGTTTGGATGGATTTGCCCAAATCATTTTGTAATTGCCTGATCAATTGCTCATACAGCGGCATCGCTATCGGTGGCTTTGCTGCTTTAATGTAAGATGGTCTGTTGCCTTTTTTTGTACTGGCATGCAGGGTAAACTGGCTGATGAGCAGGATATCGCCACCGCTATCCAACAGCGAGCAATTCATTACCCCCTCAGCATCATTAAAAATGCGCAGGTTCACCATTTTGCTGCTAAGCCACACTATATCTTCCTGTGAATCTGCATCTTCAATACCAACCAAAACGAGCAATCCCTGGTTAATGCTACCCGTTGGTACCCCGTCAGCTATTACATCAGCTTTTTTTACTCTTTGTATTACCGCCCGCATGGTTCAATCTGTTGGTACAAACAAAATGCATTTACATTTACCGCCATGGATATTCTGGAAGCAAAGTACCTGATAAGCAGCCCCAATGTGCGCGATTGCCCTGCACCCGATAGAGCAGAGATTGCTTTCATAGGCCGAAGTAATGTTGGAAAGTCATCGCTTATTAATATGCTTACCGGCAGGCCCGGACTTGCCAAAACATCAGGCACGCCCGGTAAAACCCAAATGATCAATCATTTTACGGTTCGGTCGCGCAAGCATGCCAAAGACAAGCAGCCGCTGCATTGGTACCTTGTAGATTTACCCGGCTATGGCTATGCCAAAGTGAGTCAGAAAGACCGCAAGCAATGGAGCAAAATGCTGGAGCATTATTTTCTGGAGCGAAAAAATCTGGCGCAGGTTTTTGTACTGATTGATGCCCGGCACGAGCCGCAGAAAATTGATCTTGAATTTATTAGCACCATGGGATCCTGGCAAATCCCCTTTGCCATAGTTTTTACAAAGGCCGATAAAGTAAAGCCCGGTGCATTACTGCGCAATACGCAGGCCTTTTTGGAAAAATTGCAGGAAAGCTGGCAGTTTTTGCCAGCTTCATTTACCTCATCTGCAACGCAAAAAACAGGGAAGGATGAACTACTGGCCTGGACGCAGCAAATACTGGACAATGCCGCGGGTTCGCCGTAATTCCTGTAAACTTGTACCAATATTTAACCAATTCGATATGCGAAAAATATTTGCAGCATTACTGATTTTTTTTGCCGTAGAGGCACAAGCACAAAAATTTGATGCCCCGGAAAGAACTGCGGAAGCTGATGCTTTAGAAGCACTAATCAAAAAACGTGGTCAGCCAACCCGGCGGTACCTCAACGATCCAAAAAATAAGACCTTTGATACCCAACCCGGTGAAACCTATGTGGTAGCTTTTGTATTTGATGCAACCGATGTAAAACGACGCACTTTAGTTTATCAGATGGGAGCGCAGGGCGAAAAAGTAAAAATTCATTACCCTCAAAACAATATGGGATACAAAAATGCCGGACGCCATGCGTTTGGTGTTGTAATAGCTGTTCCCGACGATGCGCAGGCTCCTGTAAAATATAAAGTAGATGGATCTGTCAGTAGCACTGTATATATCTACAAATACTCACAAGGCATTGAGCCAACCATTAAGCAGTAGCTTGAAGTTGTGGCTTATTAATTAACCACTTTATTGGCACAACTGCTGCTGGCAAACGCTTCGGGCTTGGCTTTAAAAGCGAAGCCCATCCCGAGTATATAACCCGTCGCTTCGCGCAAAGCCGCATTGCTTTTGAATTGTGGATTGGTGTTGATGTCCGCATGTACTTCCATATCCACATCGTATTTGGTAAATAGGTCGCAGAGGTCGTAAGCAATTTCAATGCTTTTGGCTACCTCAACCAGCATGCGTTCTTTTATGGTATACTTCTGCAATGTTTTTTCATTATGAATAAACATGAAACCACCATTGCGTTCACGCAGGAAAACAATAACCGTAGCAAACTCTGTTTCTTTTCCCTTTACCTGGCTATCGGTGCCTATACAAACTTTTAATCTTTGGCCGGCAGCAGAAGCCCGAACTATGGCTTCGTCCACGGCCTCCCGAATAGGTAGCTGAATGCGCTCCCCGTTGAATTTTCTCCATTGCATAATTCTGAAGGTTTGCTAAAGTTACCCCCGTCACCCATTCAAAAGGAGTAATGCAGATGATTGTTTTTTAAACAATTGTGCAAAACCACATCTCCCATCCAGGACTTTTTCGTCAATAGGCACCCGTTGCCAGCATCACCAAAGTGCAGGCTTCAACAGCTTCTATCCCTTCCTGTTCCAGCACTCGCATAAGAGAAGTGTTTTCAGTACCAGGGTTAAAGATTACCCGCGCAGGACGAAGCCGAATCAAATAGTCAAAATAGGCATCTTGCCGCTTGGGATTAATGTAGAGCGTAACGGTATGCACCGCCTCTTCGGGCATCCAGGGTGGAGTATGAATCTGAACTCCAAATACCTCCACCGGTTGCAGCCCCAAACAACTGAAAGGAATATTTCTTGCCTTAAGCCGCTGCGCCGCCAAATAACTGTAGCGGGCCGGATGATTGGTAGCGCCGATAATAAGCGTGTGTTTATCCATAATGGTACTAAAACGGTAAATTGATGAAACATCATAAAGACCTTAGCCTGCTGAGATCTGGGCTCCGCGGCAATTTGCTTTAACAATATTGCTCACAAGATCGATGAATAATGCATGCCATAGCTGTATCAAAACCTTAAACAATCGAACAACAGCCGCGCAGTTGCGGGTTATTTACGTGCTTCTTGCGCTGTACCTCTTAGGTTGCATTCTTGTTGATTTCTTGCCGCTACCGGAAAATGGCACAACACCAGCCAAAACCATTTGGAAAAAAAATAAAAAAAAATTACTGCGGATGCAGCGTTTCATACTTCACTTCACTCTATACAGTAACTATTACAACCTTGACTAACTGCGAAAAGCCGCCATTCTCCATGGCGGCTTTCTTTTTTCCAACATTTTAGTGGTAAAATATTGTGGGCGAATATGACAGAGTACATTAAACCTTTGCCGGTTTAGGTTATCAAAAAACAAATTCCGCCACTCCCATGCAGAAAGCCAATCATTTCTTTTGGCGTGCGGGCTTTGGGCCCACCCCCAATATGCTCTGCCAATCCGAAAAATTTAAACCCGATGTTTTTTTTGATGCCATGTGGCTTGCTTCTGCCAAATACAACCCGCTTCAGGTGGCTGGTAGTTTGGGAGAGGGGCTCATGAACGGATTGGGTGAGGCGGGCAAATTGGACCAACTGAGCAAAGAGCAGCGTGCGGAAATGGTACGCGATGCCCAAAAAAAACGCAGAGAGGAAATTAGAAGCCTGAATCTGAAGTGGCTTGATGAAATGACATGGTCTAATGCGCAATTGCGCGAAAAAATGGCCTTTTTCTGGCATGGTCATTTTGCCTGTCGCAACCTCAATAGTTTTTTTCAGCAGCAGTTGCTGGATGTTATCCGGCAAAATGCCTTGGGTAATTTTGCCGACCTACTGCGCGAAGTGAGCAAAACACCGGCCATGCTGCAATTTTTGAATAACCAGCAAAACCGCAAACAAAGCCCCAACGAAAATTTTGCCCGGGAGGTCATGGAACTCTTCACTATGGGGCGGGGGCATTACGGCGAAAAAGATATTAAAGAGGCGGCCCGGGCATTTACAGGATGGGGCTACAACCTGCAAGGCGAATTTGTGGCCCGCGATTTTCAGCACGACGATGGTTCGAAGACTTTTTTAGGCAAAACGGGCCGGTTTACAGGCGACGATGTAATTGACATTCTACTGGAGCGAAAAGAAACCGCTACTTATGTAACTACAAAACTGTATAAGTTTTTGGTAAGCGATAGTCAGGTAGATGCAAATCGAATTGCCGGGTTGGCCGACATCTTGTACCGCAATAATTATGAACTGAAGCCATTACTGGCAGCCATCTTTACCAGTTCATGGTTTTACGATGACAAAGTGGCCACGCCAAGAATTAAAAGTCCTGTAGAACTTTGGGTGGGCTTGAGAAGGCTGCTTGGCCTCGATATAGAAAATCCAGCAGCACAATTGCTGGTGCAACGCAATTTGGGCCAGGTATTGTTTTATCCCCCCAATGTAGCCGGCTGGCCGGGTGGCACCAATTGGATTGATAGCAGCTCGCTGCTGCTGCGCATGCGGCTCGGATTATTAGCCGGCCAAACGGAATCCGTAAATCTTTCCTCGCAAACAGACGATGACGCGGATATGGGAATGATGAGGCGACAGGCCGGAGTCTACAAACTGGCAGCCAAAGCCAACTGGATAGACCTGCAAAAATCATTTGACAAAGGCAATCTTAGTAGCTATCCGGCTATTGCAAAAGAATTGCTGCAGGCCACCAAAGTTCCCGATGCGCAGGCGATTCTAAATAATTTACCCGCTGCCGGCAGTACCGATGATAAACAGCGCCTGGTAGCTGCCCTACTAGCTTCCCCGGAATATCAATTGTGCTAATCTCCCAAAAACAGGCTCACTCATGCTCATTAAAAGAAGACAATTTTTACAATCTGGCTCGCTGGCGGCAGCCGGTACCATGCTCTTACCCAGGTTTATAAAAGCATCGGCTCAGGGCATGCCCGGAGGCGGTAAACCTAAAATTCTGGTGGTTATTCAGCTTAGCGGTGGCAATGATGGCCTGAACACCGTAATTCCGGTGCGCAATGATATTTATTATGAAAAAAGGCCAAAACTTGGTTTGAAACTTACCGATGCGCTGGCCCTACATGATGAAGCGGCAATTCATCCTGCACTTAAATCTTTCAAAAGTTTGTACGATCAGGGCGAACTCTCCATCATCAACAGCGTAGGGTATCCAAACCCTGACCGCAGCCATTTTCGCAGCA
>JAHEMO010000011.1:8802-32307 GCA_024643625.1 Chitinophagaceae bacterium | reverse complement strand
TGCGTTTCAGCAATTCATTCATAGCTTCTTCAGTCGTCATATCGGCCATAAAATTGCGTAGCAAATACATGCGGCTTACCACATCCTTTTCCAGCAGCAGATCGTCGCGGCGGGTAGATGAAGCCACCAAATCAATGGCGGGGAATATGCGTTTGTTGGCCAAACGCCTGTCCAACTGCAATTCCATATTGCCGGTACCTTTAAATTCTTCAAAGATTACTTCATCCATGCGGCTACCGGTATCAATAAGCGCGGTGGCCAAAATGGTGAGCGAGCCGCCATTTTCAATTTTTCGCGCCGCGCCAAAAAACTGTTTGGGCTTTTGCATGGCATTGGCTTCTACACCACCACTTAATACCTTGCCACTGGCCGGCGCCACGGTATTGTGCGCACGGGCCAGACGGGTAATACTATCCAGCAGTATTACTACATCGTGCCCTACTTCTACCAATCGCTTTGCTTTTTGCAAGGCTATGCTGCTCACTTTTACGTGCTTATCGGCGGGCTCGTCAAATGTGCTGGCCAAAACTTCGGCACGCACGCTACGCTCCATATCGGTAACTTCTTCAGGCCTTTCATCAATGAGCACCACCATCAAATACACTTCCGGATGATTGGCGGCAATGGCATTGGCAATTTCTTTAAGCAAAACCGTTTTACCTACTTTGGGCTGTGCTACTATTAAACCACGCTGACCTTTACCGATGGGCGTAAACAGGTCGATAATGCGGGTGCTGATATTGGTAGGCGAAGTAAAAAGATTGAGCTTTTCGAAAGGGAATAGCGGCGTAAGGTATTCAAACGGCACGCGATCACGGACATCATCGGGTGTTTTGCCATTGATGGTTTCCACTTTGATGAGGGCAAAATATTTTTCACCCTCTTTGGGAGGCCGCACATAGCCTACCACCGTATCGCCGGTTTTCAGGCCAAATAATTTTATCTGGCTTGGACTAATGTACACGTCATCGGGGCTACTGAGGTACATATAATCGCTGCTACGCAAGAAACCGTAGCCATCGGGCATCATTTCCAATACGCCTTCGCCGCTTACTATACCATCAAATTCCACATTAAAAGCAGGCTCTTTTTTAGGCTGTTGCCTAAGCGTTTTGGGCTCGCGTTCCTGCTCCTTTTCGGTTTCAACTACTTCTTCGTCGTCGTCATTGTCATCCGCAGTTTCTTTCGCCTCAAGCGTCAGCGATTCATGGGCACCCGTTTCCAGGCTTTGCATGGCGGCTTTAAATATGGCCGCAGGCGAATCATCATCATCACCTGCAGGTTTGGCAGCAGGTGCCGATTTTGCCAGCTTAATGGCGGGCTTCTCCGCTGGTTTTGCGGAAGCATCTTCTTTTTTTGATTCCGGCGTAGTTTCGGCCACTTTAGCAGGTGCCGCATCGGAACCTTCTGTTTTTTGCGTCGATTTGCGCGGACGCTTGCCGGCTTTGGCAGGTTTATTATCACTGTCGGCAGCCCCATTATCGTCGTCGCTCATAACTTCTGCCTCCTCGGTAACGTTAGCGGTAGAAGCTTTTACGGTTTTTCCACGTTTGGCTGCTTTTTTGGTGGCGGGGCCGGTTTTTTTGGCGGCACTTTCCAAAACAGCTTGCTTATCCAGAATCTTGTAGATAAGATCCTGCTTATTGAATTGCTGTGGCTTTTCAATTTTCAATTCGTTGGCAATATCAACCAATTCGGGAACGAGCATGTCGCTCAACTGCAAAATGTCATACATAATAAAACGTAGATTGAACTAATCTTTCAGGCAAAGAATGAATTTGCTAATAGAAAAAAAGATATGATAGTAGTGTAGGGAGGAGGAAAAAAAGAGATAAAGCTCTCGTAAGCTTTCCGATGCAATATTAGGGGAATAATTGATTTACAACCTTGCCAGCCAAATATTGGTGCATAAATTGTGCCCATGCAAGCTATTTTAGGAAAATCAGCGCCGGTGCCATTAGCCTTATGTTTAATTGGAGCATGGCTAATAACCAGCTCACAGTTATTTGCCCAGGAGCCCACAAAACGACCCAACGTGGTTATCATTTTTATGGACGACATGGGCTACGGCGACCCCGCAGCCTATGGCAATGCCCTTAACCAAACCCCCATGTTGGATAAACTGGCCATGCAAGGTGCCAGACTCACGCATTTTTATGCAGCACAGGGCGTTTGCAGTGCCAGCCGTGCTGCGCTTATGACAGGTTGCTATCCCAATCGGCTCAGCATTTCAGGGGCGCTTTTTCCAGACGCGACCGTTGGCCTGCACCCCAATGAAGTGACCATAGCCGATATGTTGAAAGGTGCCGGATATCGTACTGCCATGGTAGGCAAATGGCATTTGGGCAGCCTGCCGCAATTCCTACCTACCCGGCAGGGCTTCGACAGCTACTTTGGCATTCCATATAGTAACGATATGTGGCCGGTAGATTTTGATGGCAAGCCTGTGGATACCAGCCATCGCAAGGCTCGCTTTCCACCTTTGCCCCTAATGCGCAACGAAGGCATCGACAGGCATATTGCCACATTAACCGAACAGGGTATGATAACCCAGTGGTATACTCGTGAGGCAGTTAATTTCATACAACAACAGCAGCCGGAAAAACCTTTTTTGCTATACCTGGCGCATAGCATGCCACATGTACCTATTTATGCTTCGCCGGATTTTTTGCATAGCACCGGCAAAGGATTATACGCCGATATGATGGCGGAACTGGATTGGAGCGTGGCGCAAATTATAAATACCCTGCAAGCAAAAAATCTGTACAATAATACCCTGATAGTGGTGACGAGCGATAACGGCCCATGGTTGACGTTTGGTAACCATAGCGGCAACACCGGCGGACTGCGCGAAGGAAAAGGCACAGCGTTTGAAGGCGGCGTTAGGGTACCCTGCTTTATGGTATGGCCCGGCCATATAGCTGCCGGCAAACTGCTGCAGGGGTTAACCACAACCATGGATCTGCTTCCCACCATTGCAAGCATAACCGGCGCCACCCTACCCTCCAATACTATTGATGGCATTGATATCTCCGACTATCTCACCGGCAAAACCAATATATCGCCCCGCGAATCATTTGCCTACTATTACGATCGCAACAATTTAAAAGCGATTCGAAAAAACGAATGGAAACTGGTGTTTGCGGCCCGCAGCCAAACTTATTTGCAATATCCGCCCGGCATGGATGGGCATCCGGGAAAATATGGCGATACCGCAGTTGTGAAAGCCTTGTACAACTTGCAGTGGGATCCCGGTGAAACCCGCGATTTACAATTGATGTTTCCCGGCATAGTAAAGGATATGGACAGGATAGCCGATGAATACCGCACCAAACTAGGCGATGATTTGACAGGAATAAAAGGCACCGAAACAAGGTCCGCCGGAAAAATAAATGACTAACAACTATATAAGATGAAAATCAGCCCCTGGCTTTTAGCCTTTTTGTTTTGTACCCCAATTGCAGCACAGCAGTCACCCAATATCCTGGTAATTTTTAGCGACGACCATACCAACCAAACCATTGGCGCATTTGGCTCAAAACTGGTACCCACGCCAAACCTCGACAGACTGGCCAACGAAGGCATTCGCTTTACCAATTGCTTTGTCACCAATAGCATTTGTGCCCCATCGCGGGCAGTATTGCTTACCGGCAAATACAGCCACCTGAATGGCATAATAGATAACGGGGCCGAAAGGTGGTTTGATGGTGGCCAGCAACAAGTTCAAAAATTATTGCAGCAGGCGGGATACCAAACAGCATGGATAGGTAAATGGCATCTGCAAAGCCTTCCACAGGGTTTTAGCTATTGGAAAATATTGCCAGGACAAGGACAATATTACAATCCGCACTTTATAAACATGCAGAACGACACGCTGCAGGAAACCGGCTATGTAACTGACTTAATAACCAACCACAGTACCCAATGGCTGGAAGGACGTGATAAATCGAAACCATTTTTTATGGTGGTGGGCGAAAAAGCTACACATCGGCCCTGGCTACCCGATGTGAAAGACCTGGGAGTGTATGATGACATAGATTTTCCAATGCCGGAAAATTTTTACGACAATTATGAAAACCGACGGGCCGCGGCAGAACAGGACATGACCATTGATAAAACCATGACCCTAATGAGCGATCTGAAAGTGAACATCAATTACAATGATTTTCAATACAAAAGATTTACACCTGAGCAATACAAGATCTTTAAGCCCTATTACGATAAAATAACCGCTGAGTATACTGCCATTAAAGATAATGCTGCAGCCCTTTTGCGCTGGAAATACCAACGCTACATGAAGGATTATCTGATGACAGCGCGCAGCATGGATCGCAACATTGGCGACATTATGCAATACCTGCAGCGTAATAATTTGATGGATAACACCATCATTATTTATGCATCGGACCAGGGATTTTATATGGGTGAACACGGATGGTTTGATAAACGTTTTATGTACGAAGAATCTTTGCGCACGCCATTCATTATGCGTATGCCCGGCAACACCATGCAGGGCCACACCATTGACAATATGGTGTTGAATCTTGATTTTGCGCCAACCATTTTAGCAGCAGCAGGCATTGCTGTTCCACAAGACATGCAGGGGAATGCCGTACAAGCCTTATTCAATCCAAAAAGTAGTTTCCCATGGCGAAAGGCTATGTTTTACCATTATTACGAATACCCCGAACCGCATCGTGCGGCACCGCATATTGGCATACGCACCGACAGGTATAAACTTATCCGATTTTATGGGCCATTTGATGCCTGGGAATTATACGACTTACAGCAAGACAAAACCGAAATGCATAACCTCATTAATGATAATAAGTACAAATCAGTTATTGTGGAACTGAAAAAAGAATTGAAAACTTTAGCGTCACAGTATGCTGATGCCAAAGCCACGGAAATATTAGCGGCAGAATAGCAATATGGCTACACTATATCTCTGGTTGGTTTTGTTTCCGGTGCAGATTCGTTCAGTATCCGTATTTCCTGTCCGGAGGCAAACTTTAACCCATGCTGCTGACCCAAACGAAGTATATCAATATTTACCTGCTGCCGCAGCTTGAAAAATTGTTTGGCGTTTAGCTGCATACTTACAAAATACTCCACCTGCACCACACTCGCCTGCCCTCCGGCATCAGCAAGAAAAACATGCCAGTCGTTTACGTGTTCAAGTTGTGTAAGCATATTATCTATATCGGAAATAAACGCCTCTAACGCAACAATATCGGCCGAGGTATCAAACTCTACCTTGTTAAGGACGTTTCGCTCTGAACGAAGGGATTGGTTATCTACAATATTGTCCACCATTTTTTTATTGGGTACGGTCGTATAGGTTTTATCGGTAGTGCGTATTCGGGTGCTGCGCAAGCCAATTTTATCAACGGTACCGGTTACGCTCTCCACTTTCACGACATCGCCGGTAGTAAATGGCTTATCAAAAAAAATAATAAAGGAAGCAATTAAATTTTCAAGGCTTTCGCGAAATGCCAGAGCAAGCGCGGCGCCCACAATACTCAGACTGGTGAGCAGGTTGCTTACATTATACCCAAACGCAAATTTCAGGATGAGTAATAGCCCGGTAATCCAACTGATTACCTTTAGAAAATCGCGAAAGAATACCACGAGCTGATCATCAGAACGGTCGGGCGTTTCTCCTGCCTTCTCCTTCAGCAATTCAGCGGCATAGCGAATAATACGATTGCAAAGCCAAATGAAAGATATAATGAGTGCAATAGCAGCAATACTCTCAATGCTTCGCCTGAGTGAAATATGGAAAAACGACACCTCAAATGCCTCGGGGTAGTGCAGCCTGTCGAGTGCCAGAATAATTACCAGTATAGTTAGGAAGCGCTCAATAGGTTCGGCAACCAAACTGCGGAACAGATGCTTGCGTTCCTTATCGTTTTTGTGGGTAAAAAACCGTGCTACAAGCAAGGCGGTCAATCGCGAAGCCAAATGCCTGAAGAGCCAAAAAAAAAGTATTAAGCCAAGACTAATCAAATAACTCCCTACCGTATTATCGAGCCATACCGATTGCAGCAGATCCTCCATATACCAATACTATTTAAAAAAGTAACGCAATATAATCAACCCTTAATCGTCAGCCACAAGCATGGCTACAGGCGGGAATAAAAAGCCAGTTGTGCTACGTGATTGTGGCTGTTAGCAGACGGCTGCCTGCGGTCGGAGTATTGCCACAAATAACCCGCCTCCACATCAAACTGCTTGCTTAGCCGGTATCCTGCAGAAAAGTATAATCGATTCTGATCAAAAGTTCTGCCATTTAGCTTCTGCTTATTGGAAGTATGCAGAAATAATTCGTTTTGAATACCAGTAAAAAAGCCTTTAGTAAATGCCTTGCCATCATTATGCCAGGGCAAGATGGTTCTAAAAAAATAGCGCAGCCGCGTAGCAAAAATATTGTCATCCGATCCAAGGTTGCCATTGGCTATTTTCGGTACAGGGATCCAGCGTTCTTCAAACCTGAGCCTATGCTGCAGGCTGATGCGCTTTGATAAGGCCTGGTTGTAAATAAACTGCTGCCAAAGGCGGTGCTCGGCCAGCAAGCCATATTGCCCGGACAAACCTGCACGGTTAGGAATATACGCATAGCCGGCAGTAATAATGCTTCGCTTGCCGGCCTGATAATTGATGCCGGTGCGCAGCAGGATGGTCTGCCATTTGGCGTAGCTATCTGTAGAGCGAAACTGAAAATCGGCATGAAGGCTCCATTTGCCACTAAGCTTTATGGTATTAAATGAGGCCAGCCATCCCGAATGAAAACTGGTTTGCGCCAATGCTGCTGAGCAAATGCATAATAAGAGCAGGCCTGTTGTAATCATTTTTGTCATCGCGGCTAAAATATCAGTTTATAGGCCTAAAAAATGCACCCGCTGTTAACGAACTAACATTTGTACAACAGCATGATGCCTTGCAGCGTTTATCTTGCGCACATGTCAATTCGCATTGAGCATATCACAAAAAGCTACGGCGCGCAGGTAGCCGTAAACGATATTTCGTTTGAAGCCAAAGCCGGACAGATTACGGGCTTTCTGGGACCTAATGGTGCCGGCAAAAGCACCACCATGAAGATGATTACCGGCTTTTTGGCTCCCGATGCGGGAGAGATTTGGGTAGATGGTGTGGCGGTGCTGAAGGAACCTATCGCTGCTAAAAGAAAAATAGGCTACCTACCGGAAAGCAATGCTTTGTATTACGATATGTATGTGCGCGAATACCTGCGTTTTACGGCTGCAGCGCATGGTATGGCGAAAGACAAATCTGCCGCGGAAGCGGCGTTGCAGCGCGTGGGACTTTTACCGGAAGCGCATAAAAAAATTGGCCAGCTTAGCAAGGGCTATAAACAACGGGTAGGGATTGCCGCAGCCATTATTCACGATCCTGCTGTGGTGATATTGGATGAGCCCACAAGTGGCCTCGACCCTAACCAGATTGTGGACATCAGGCAGATGATATGTGAGTTGGGTAAAAACAAAACTGTTTTGCTGAGCACGCATATTATGCAGGAAGTTGAAGCTATTTGTGATAGCGTAATCATTATTAATAAAGGCAATATTGTGGCTAACGACAGGCTCGACCATCTAACCGCTTCACAGCACCAAAGCCTGCGCGTAGGTTTTGAAGAAGCGCTTGAAACCCAGTGGCTGCAGCGCCTAGCGGGTGTTGACAACGTTGTCCGCATAAATACCCATACCTGGGAATTGCAGGGCAGTGATGTAGATACCATCAGACGGCAGGTTTTGCAATTAGCGCAAACCGAAAATCTGAACATTACCAGCATTCAAAAAACCGGGGGCTCGCTGGAGCATATTTTCCGCAGCCTGACTGTTACAGTAGATACGGTTAATTGATTTTAGCACACAACTTTGCGGGTAAATCTGCACAATGAAAGTTTTTGCCACGCTATTGTTTCTATTGCTCTCCAACACATTTATGACATTGGCCTGGTATGGTCATTTAAAATTTGCCGGTGGCGATCATAAGCAGAAATATGGGCTGGTAGCCATTATATTGATCAGTTGGGGCATTGCCTTTTTTGAATATATTTTTCAGGTACCGGCCAATAGGATAGGATTTAATGGAAACGGTGGACCTTTTACGCTTTGGCAGCTAAAGGTTATGCAGGAAGTGATAACGCTGGTGGTATTTACTGCCTTTGTAACGCTGGTATTTAAAAACGAAACGCTTCGCTGGAATCATTTGGCAGGCTTTGTATGCCTGGTGCTGGCCGTATATTTCATTTTTAAAAAATAGTACCACAAAATATTGTGGCTACTATTTTACCCGTTTAAAAATTTCACCTAATTCCTTATCTACCAAACCCGTCTCGCCAAATTCGCTCACGCGCCCTACCTCTTTGCCTTCTTGCATTACAATTATAGTAGGCACATTAATTACCGCAAATACTTTATGCATATTGCTAATGGTTTCCTTATTGCGATCAGTTGCAAAAATGGTCAACCGTTCATCGGGAAAACCAGCAGCTTCAAGGCTTTTGAAATATTTTGGCAGCAATTGCTGGGTATCGTGGCACCACGTGCCTACAAAAAGCACAAGACTTACTTTGTCTTTGCCGGCCTTTATGGCATCTACCACATCAGCAGCAGGTTTTGCGTATTTGCTATTTTCAGCATACCAGGTAAAACTGGTATCGTTTATAATTTGATTGCGTGTAACAATCCCATAGAGAAACTTTTTCTCTTCCTCATCGGGCTTTGTAGTGTTCAATTGCAGATCCTGACCAAAAGCCGCACCCGCCGCCAGCACCAAGGCAGCCAATAGAATATTTTTCCGCATTTTTAGAGATTTGCTTTCAGTTCAATCAGAAAGGACTTTAGCCCTTCCAGCTTTTGTATGAGGCCAAAATTATCGAGGGCCTTCTTGTTATTTTTCAGCCATGCCTTTGCGCCATCGGGTGTAAATTTTCGTTTGCGCAGCAGATAGTAAATCAGTTCCAGATTTTTAATATCCACGGGACGGAAATAGCGATCGCCTTTGCGATTTTTGCGCGGCTGCAAAATGTCAAATTCATTTTCCCAATTGCGAAGTTGTGCATGGGTCATGCTAAACATAGCCGTGGTTTCGCGCATGGTGTAATACTGGCGCTGAAACAATTCTTTGTCGGGCGGAATGTTCAGCTCGCCTTTGCTCCAATCTATCGCGGTGTCCGATGATTCCGTTTCGTCCATAGTTTCGGCAGGGGTATCGGGTACCACTTCCGTTTCTGCAGGTTCATTGCTTTCAACCCATGCATGTTGCTCCTCCACAGTTTCAGTAGCCATTGCCTCGGCTAAGGGCAGTTCTTCCACAACCTCCGGTACAATACCTGGCGAAACATCAAAATCTTCTTCGCTTACCATCGCCTCCTCTATTTCTTCGGCAATTTCGGGTTCGGGCATTGCCCCGGTTGGTAGACGTTCTTCCGTTTCGGCCAACATGTCTGCCTCAGATGTCAAATCAGGCAAGGTATCGGGTTCAATAACGGCCACATGTTCGGTTGCCTCCACCACTTCCATTTCCTGAGGTGGCACAATGGCTACCGGCGGCGCCTGGGGTTCCGTTTGCTGAATATCATCCACCATTGGCGGTTCAATCAGTTCCTTTACCCGTGATGGCGGGCGGGGCGATTTGGGTCTGTCTCCAAACAGGTCAAGTTGTTCTGAAAGCATGGCTGCAAATTCCGTATAATGAGATGCAATAACAAGGCCGTGGTGGCCAATGGAGGGCTAAACCAATAAAATGTGGAAAAGAATACTCAGACAGTCATAGGTGCCTGATGAATGGCTGCCGAAATTTCCCTGATCAGGTTAATATCTTTCTCAATAGCATTACCCACCACTAAAATATCGGCACCTGCCACACAGTTGCGATAGGCTTTCTCGGGGGTCGTAATGCCGCCGCCTACAATTAATGGCACATCAATATTATTGGCAACGCTGGCAATCATTTCCTCCGAAATGGGCCTGCGGGCGCCGCTGCCGGCGTCCATGTATATCAGTTTCATACCCAGCATTTCACCCGCCATAGCCGTACATACGGCTATTTCATTTTTATCGGCAGGAATAGGCGCCGCATTGCTGATGTAGGATACCGTGGTAGGCGCACCGCCATCCACTACCATGTATCCTGTAGGCATAATTTCAATACCACTTTGGCGTACCGCCGGGGCAGATATCACGTGTTGACCTATCAGTAATTCGGGATTGCGCCCGCTAATGAGGCTTAAATACAGCAAGGCATCGGCATGCCTGCTCAACTGGCTTGGGCTACCGGGAAAAAGTATTACGGGAATCCGTGTATTGGCTTTGAGATGAAGCACACATTCGTCCAAATGATTGCTTACTACCAAACTGCCACCCAAAAAAAAGTAATCGACTCCGGACGATTCTGCCAGGCCTATTAATTCATCAAGGCGTTGGTTATCCACCTTATCGGGGTCTACTAATACGGCAAAGGATTTTTTGGCTTGCTTTTTCTGTCCCGTCAGTATGTTGTACAGCTTGTGCTTCATGCGGTTGCAGACAAAAATGCGATAAAAAAGCCAAAGCTGAAACTACAGGCTAAATTTTCAGCGTGAAAAGCTATTGGCTTATTACTCAAATAATTAGGTGGTTAAGGGTGGGTTATGGAGCCGATGCCGCGTGGGCAGTAGGTTTGACTGATTATAGGGTAGCGCTTTCTTGCCTGTGGCGAGGTTTCCACCACATATAGTAATAGGCAAGAAATAGCATGCCCAGCAAAAAAGGCACCACGGCAACATGCTTTAAAGTGTATGCTCCAAACCATGGCTCCTCATCAAACCCGGCAAACTCTGCTATCATCCAATAGCTGTTGGCCATTATCCAAACACTTACTGCCAGGTTATGGCACAGTTCGCTCATATAATGCCGGGTTCGCCAGGCTATTACAAATGAAATGGTAAGGGTGGGAATAATCATTAACAGGCCCAAAGGCTTCCAAAACATGCACCAGGCAAGATCTTTAAACAACCAAAACACAATATGGAGATTCTCCATTATGCGATACCGGAGCGGAATAGTGTATTGCCTGCCATCGGAAATTACAGACTCGGCCATGGGCTAAAGCTTTTATTAATTTGGCGCAAATGTATTGTCCTGCTCATTTTTTTCGGTGCAATCTTTAGTAAGCCTTATCAACGGGATAGCAGCCGCGAATACCGCGCCAAATCTGCCTCGGCATCTATGGCATTGGCGCCTGAAAGACTGGCCACCATCTGATGGGCAAAAAATGGAGCCAGTGAAACACCCTTTGTGCCTAAGCCATTTACCAAACCTATTTGAGGGTGCCTGGGATGCCAGCCAATAAAGGGTCGGCGCTCCACCGTACCTGGCCTAATGGAAGCAAGGTGGTCAACTATTGTAAATGTTGACCGTAAAAAACCCCTGAGCCATTGCTCCATGGCCTGCCTGAAACCGGCAGTTGGCAAGGCATCGGAAAAGTTGCGGTCGTAAGTACTACCGGCCCACCACATATCATCCTGCCAGGGCAACAGCGTATACCCCTTTTTGTAAATGGCAGCGGGCAAAGTATTATCGTTGAGCCTTACCAGCAGGGCTTCGCCTTTTATGAGGCTAAAGGGTAAATACTGAAACAGGCCGCTTTCTGCCGCCCATTTGCCATTGCAGTAAATAATTTTTTCCGCGCTAATGCCAGCCAGCGATGTGAGATTATTTCCTTCCGGGGCCACTTTTTGGGCATCATCCACTGCAATGAGCAAATCATTCGCCCGTAAAAAATGTTGCCATCCGCCAAGCATGGCGGTAAGGTGAACCCGGTAGCCGGGTGACACTATGCCGTAGCCCATGTGATACTGTAACCATGGACGCAGGTCATTTTCGTCGGCCGGTATTTGGAGATATGGTGATGGCTCCGCAGCTTTTTGCATAAAGACGAGGCGTTTGTCCGGCGCGCCGAAGCAGTCTATGATCTGCGTTTGGAAAGCCAGTTCCTGCCCCAGCATTTTTCCCATATCACTGTAGGCCTGGTAAGCAAAAGGCAACAGTGTATCAGCCATCCATGTGGTGCCCAGTCGCCTGCCGGTTACGGGATTTATGACGCCGCTGGCCACCGGTGTGCTGGCCCCGGGGCTTTGGGTTTCCAACACCAGAAAAGGTATGCCCGCCTGCCACAGCCAATAACTTACCCATGTACCCGCAAGGCCTGCGCCTACCACTAAGACTTTGGTGTGCATGGTGCAAAAATAAACCCCGCAGTTGCGGGGCTTTTATAAATTCCTGTTGTTAGTTCATTCTGGGCAAGGTAGAATCTGCACCCCCACCCGTATTGCGCTTTATAACGCGCTCCAGCAAACTATCCAGTCGTGGCCTTTGGTCCGGCAGGCACAGGGCATTCAGTCGTCTGAAATGTGCCAGATACACCAACTCAACTGCCGCCTGTTTGGCAGCAATATTTTGTACTACGGACTGTACCAGCGAATCGGATGCTTCCGGATTGCTTTTCAGGGCAATCATTCGCATTTTGGCATCCCTGAGTTCGGCATTTACAGGTTTCAGCAGCGAATCTCTCTGATTGCGCAGCGCAATATATTGTTCTGCCTGAGCGCTGTCAAAACCTAAATCACGCTGCACCCAGTTCTTCAGTCGTTCATTGCGTGTAAGCTTAGGTTCCTCTGTAGGTTGACTGTTATTTACGTACCAAAGCAAGTATAGGTTCGTGGCCACCAACACCAGGATGATGAGAAGTAATAGTTGATTTCTTTTCATGGCTTATCGGTCGGCAACAGATTCAAGACTATACATATTGGTTGTGGCATACTCTGCAGACAGTACATTTTCAATATCCTGACTGGCATGCAACTGGCGCTCCTTCGACTTGCTCAAAATGGCATAATTAACAGCTATAACCATTACCATAATGGCTGCGGCAAATACAGGCTTCGCTACCCAACGGGCAGCAGTATCCCAAGCCGTAGCGGGCTTCCTGCGGTTGTGCAGGCGAGCCAGTACGCGTGTATGCAAATAAGGGTTTGCCTCCGCCCGTTGCAACCCATCAAGGCTGCCTAAGGCGGCCTCTACATTTGACTGGATGGTTTCGTTTTGTTTCATAGTTGCCTGTTTTCCGATTAATGGTTGGGTGGTATTAAGACGT
The DNA here is from genome assembly GCA_024643625.1 of Chitinophagaceae bacterium. Lineage (GTDB taxonomy): Bacteria > Bacteroidota > Bacteroidia > Chitinophagales > Chitinophagaceae > Phnomibacter. Next base: position 19,149 of record JAHEMO010000011.1, on the reverse strand, counting down.
TATTCGTTATAAATGCTGTTGGTAATAGTCCGTTAATAACCTGCGCAAATTTAGTTTAGCCCTTTGAAGTAATGATTCTACCGCAGGAACACTGGCATCCATTACATCACCTACTTCCTTATGACTTAGTCCCTCCACCCTTGCCAGCACAAAAGCAATTTTCTGTTGTTCAGGCAATTGGTCAATGGCCTTAAACAATTCACGGGCATGCGCCTTTCTTTCTTCTACTACTCCCGGATGCACAAAATCTACGGGCTGCACTACCAACTCATCATTGGCCCCAAATATGCTTTGCACGTAAGCAAACCGCTTTTTGCGCTTCCGGCTGCGCAATAAATCTAAACATTTTGTAACAGTAATCCGATACAGCCACGTGCTGAGTTTACTTTCTCCCTTAAAACCACTGATACTGTCAAAAGCTTTAATAAACACTTCCTGCGCTATATCTTCTGCATCCAAATCATTTTGCAGAAAGCCCAAAGCTGTGTTGTAGATAATATCCTTATTTAATCGGACCAAATCCGAAAAGGCAGCCTCATCGCCCTCCTTCAACCGCTCTATCAAACTTTCTTCAGACAACTGTTGCGCCATTTTTTGAATCAGCGGCGAAAGTTAGGCGATTGCTCGTTACTTGGGGGTGGCGAGCCTTTACCAAAATTGCGAAGGGTATAGGTAAAGGTCAGCATAAAGTATTGCTGCAATACCACAGTTTGCACATCCTCAATAAAGGATTCACCCACATTGCGCACCACGCTTTGGTTTTGCTTAAGCAAATCGAAAACCGAAAGCTTTAGTTCGCCGCGCTGATCCTTTAGAAACTTTTTACCGGTACTTACATTCCACAGCCAAAAATCCTGATTGAAGCCATCGGCTAAGCCACTATATACCGTGTTCGCTACATCGTTCAGCAAAAACCAACCATTTTTTGTCAGCAGGTTCACCTTTACGCCTGCGCTGTGTGAATAGTATCGGTTATTCAAGGCAGGATTTACACTATTGGTTACGTTATTAAAGTTACCGTTATAGTTCAGGTTAAAATCTATGAATTCACTGATGTTGCTCCCAATATTTACACCAAGATTATAGGCATAACTGTTAGTGAAGTTGTTTACGTTGTTTACCTGGCCCGGTAATCTTTCATAAGTAACACCACTGCTTAGGTTAAGGTTGCTCTTTATAAACTTAAGCGGCATGCCATAATTTAAATAACTGCGAAGGCTTACAAATCCATCGAGGTTAATAGGCTTGGAAATCTGTGATCCGCGACGAAGAATAATATCGGTACCCAACACAGAATCCTTGCTCGCTATCCAGGTGGCGTTGGTTACATAATCGCTATTGAGCCGTGAGAACACGCCCACAAAAAAGTTCTTGCCCGAAGGAGCGTCGGTATAGCTATAGCGACCGCCCACAAAGTGCTGATAGCTCTGATCCAAATCGGGGTTACCCGTTCGGAAAAACAATGGGTTGGAAATATTAATTACGTTTTGCAGTTGATTTACGTTGGGAAGTTGTACCGATGCGCGGTAAAACAACCTGATATTATCCTTCTTGCTGAAGGACTTTCGAAAACCGAGATTGGGTAAAAAGTTACTGAATGTTTTGTTTATAGCGCCAATCTCAGGAAATAATAAATCAGACTCAAGTTTGGTATGTTGGTAATTCACACCAATACTAAATTCATTATCGCGGTCGCCGAGCCGGTATTGCACCCCACCGTTTTGTGCCTTCGTACGGTTGTCAAACACATTACTCAGCGTAGTATCAAGTTTGGTATAATCGTTAGCCGTTTTGTCAAATTGAAAATTTCGCTGATCGCTGCTGCTGGTGCTCCATTGCGGATTGTAATTGAGCTGCAGGGATCCTTTTTTTCCTATCGGTTCGGTATAAGCAAGGTTAGCGCTATAGTTGTTGCTAATGGTTGCGTTATCCGTAAGCTGTCGCAGAGTGTCGCCTAAAAAGCTACCCGACCTTTCATAGGCCGATATGGCATCGAGATAGGTTTCTGATTCTCTGTCGCTCCAACTGGTGTTGAGATTTAAGGAAATGCTGCGTCCGCGTTTGGCAAAGGAATGGCGATAGGTAAGCTCGTTCCTGAAATTAAAGGCATCGCCATTTTGCTCGTTTCTGTTTACGGTTCGGCTTATCAGATTTTTAAGGCTTCCTGTATTCTCTCCGTCCAATAAGCGAAGGGATTCATTTTTCTGAAAGCTTAATCGTGGTGACAAAATCAGGGTATTGGAACTATCAATTTTGTATTCAATTCTTCCATTTAAGCGATGGTTCCAGTTTTGGCTGCGAGATGTATTCACTTCACTGTAAAACTGGCTGCTATCTCCGGGCAGAAATTGCTGGCGATTGGTCTCGCTGCGGGCATTTACATCGGCATTATTGAAAAAATAGCTGCCGGTTACTTCCAGCTTTTTCTGCAGAAATACATCGCTGTAGTTGAGGCCCACAGCATTTGTTTTGGCTATACCTGCCTGCTGGTCGGCCGAAAAATCGTTGCCGCCCCCCCTGCCCCACCTGCGGTTAGGATTAGCCGCTCCGGATACACCCAACAAGTCTTCTCCTGAGAAATTTTGCTGGTTTACATTGTTAAACAACCCAATAAAGTTTATGCGGCGGGTATTGTTGAAATAGTTCATGCTGGCACCTGCTGCATAGCGGTCGTCGGTGCCATACCCTGCATATAAGCGGCCAAACTGGCCTTTGCGCATGTTGGCCTTGGTTACAATATTTATAGCTTTTTGCTCATTACCATCGCTTACACCGGTAAGCCTGGCCTGATCGCTTTGCTGATCAAATACCTGAAAACGGTCCACCATTTGGGCAGGCAGGTTACGAATGGCCGCAGTTGCATCGTCGCCAAAAAATTCCCTGCCGTCAATGGTTACACGCTTTACCTCTTCGCCCTGTGCCGTGATACGGCCATTTTGAATGACCACACCCGGGGCTTTTTTGAGCATGTCTTCCACAGTAGCGTCAGGGTTCACCTTTAGTGCTGCGGCATTAATCTCTGTAGTATCGCCTACCTGACGGGCCGGAGGCACTTTGCCCGTTACCACCACATTGGTCAACGATTCGTTCATTTTTTTGAATAACAACACATCGCCAAGATCCTTATCGGCGGTTGTGATGGAGACATTCTGTTTGGCCAAATCGTAACCGGTAAACGATACCTGCAACAGGTAGGTGCCTGGCCTTAAACCGGTGATTTCAAAGCTGCCATTGGCGGCTGCTGTAAATGTTCTTTTGCGGCTTGTGTCGGCCATAGGGCTAATAGTTACCGTGGCCTTTTCGAGGCTTAGGGCGGTATCGCCATCCATTACCCGTCCTTTTACCGTAAAAGTGGTTTGTGCCAAAAGGCTGAGAGGCAGGGTGAGCAGGAGCGTGAGTATCAGGTTTTTAAGACGTATCATGCACATTGGACGGCTGCATAAAAGATATCTGTTTGCCCGGGAATGTTTATTCACCTTTTTTAACATACAGCAACAGTAGGCTGACCAAATAATTTCCAGGTGCTTACAGCGTTTCTAATTCATAAGGCAAAGCACTTTTCGGCAGGGGCCATGGGCGGATTTTGCACTTTGCAACTGCGAAAACAAAGGCCTTCAGCGTCTCTATACTGGCAGGAAGCGCTTACGAACAGGCATTGCCAACCCATGATATCGTCCCTATGCCCCCCGCTTTTGGCATATCTTTGCCAATCCTTGCAGTACATACTGTCAGGGATTTTTATTTTTTCGCAAGACAATTATGAGACCATACAACAGGATTTTGGTTACCGCTGCCCTTCCTTACGCCAATGGCCCGCTTCATGTTGGCCATCTAGCCGGCTGTTATTTGCCGGCAGATATTTATGTGCGATGGGAACGAGCCAAACAAAAGGATATTGTATTTGTAGGAGGTAGCGATGAGCATGGCGTACCCATTACCATTCGCGCTATGAAAGAAGGCACTACGCCACAAGCTATTGTAGACAAGTATCATAAACTAATTAAAGAAAGTTTTGAAAAGCTTGGGATATCATTCGATGTGTATAGCCGCACCAGCAATGTTATTCATCACGAAACTTCAGCTGACTTCTTTACGAAGCTGTACGATGATGGCATGTTTGAAGAACGCGAAACCGAACAGTACTACGACGAGGAAAAAGAAACTTTTCTGGCCGACAGATATATAACCGGCACCTGCCCGGTATGCAGCAACCCCAATGCCTATGGTGACCAATGCGAAAAATGTGGTTCATCGCTTAGCCCGGATCAACTCATTCATCCGCGCAGTGCCCTGAGCAATAACCCTCCCATAAAGCGCAAAACAAAACATTGGTACTTCCCTCTAAATGAATTTGAGCCTTTCCTTAATGAGTGGATTTTGGAAGGCCATAAGGAATGGAAAAACAATGTGTACGGCCAATGCAAAAGCTGGCTAACCAGCGGCCTGCAACCCCGCGCCATGACACGAGACAGCCAATGGGGTGTAAAAGTACCCTTACCAAATGCGGAAGGCAAAGTGTTGTACGTATGGTTTGATGCACCTATAGGATACATAAGCGCCACCAAAGAATTATTGCCCGATACCTGGAAGCAATACTGGCAGCAGGACGATACCAAGCTGGTACATTTTATAGGTAAAGACAATATAGTCTTTCACTGTATCATATTTCCGGCGATGCTTAAAGCACATGGCAGTTTTGTATTGCCGGATAACGTACCGGCCAACGAATTTTTGAATTTGGAAGGCGACAAAGTGAGTACAAGCCGCAACTGGGCTGTTTGGCTGCACGAGTACTTGCACGATTTTCCGGGTTGCGAAGATGTGCTGCGCTATTACCTGACCACTATTGCACCCGAAACCAAAGACAGCGACTTTACCTGGAAAGGATTTCAGGACGCCAACAATAGTGAACTAGTGGCTGTATTTGGCAATTTCGTAAACCGAACTTTTGTGCTGATGCACAAACTCTGCGGCGGCAAAGTACCACCGTTGCACCTGGAAGACATGGATGACGACGACAGAAATGTTTTCAACGAAATAAAGCGCACCAAGCATCAGTTGGATGTACTGCTGGAACAATATAAATTTCGTGATGCACTTTTTGAAGTAATAGACCTGGCCCGCAAAGGCAATCAATACATGCAGAAAAAGGAGCCATGGATAAAAGCGAAAGCCGAACAACTTAACGAACGAAATGCCAATGGTATCATTCCCCAAAACAGCATTGACAATACGCTGCATGTGTGCCTGCAACTTTGTGCTAATCTGGCTGTAATGATCAATCCGTTTTTGCCGCATACCGCCAGAAAAATGATGCATATGATGAAAGTGGTGGACAAAATGCTGGACTGGCAAAATGCCGGAAAAGAAAAATTACTCAGTACAGGATATTCGCTCCGCGCACCGGAACTTTTGTTTAGAAAAATTGAAGATGCAGAGATGGCTCAACAGGTCGAGAAACTTCGCAACCCCCATGCAAAGGATATCGTTGAAGAAGCCAAGGATGAAATAGTAGAAGCTACAATTGCACCCATAAAAGAGGAAATTCAATTTGACGATTTCGCAAAACTTGATTTGCGTATCGGCACTATTATAGCAGCCGAAAAAGTTGCCAAGGCTGACAAATTACTCAGGCTTTCCATTGACATGGGCAACGAAACCAGAACCATTGTTAGCGGTATTGCCATGCATTTTTCCCCCGAAGACATTGTGGGCCGGCAGGTAACCGTAGTGGCTAACCTTGCACCGCGCAAAATGCGGGGCATAGAAAGCCAGGGTATGATACTGATGGCAGAAGACGCCGACGGCAAATTGCATTTTATGCAACCAGCCAATAACATTAATAATGGTTCCACCGTCAATTAGGCGGGTGGCGATTACGATGCATGAAAAGCCAAATTCCGTCAAAATCAAGGAGTCGTATTTTTAGTCATAATTTCCCAGTAAGATAATTGCATGAAACGCCGCTATAAATTTCTGTTGGTTATTGTAGGTCTGCTGGCCTTGCTTTTGCTAGGTGCACGTTTCTACCTGAACTACAAGGCAAACAACCTTTTGAAATATCTGGTAAAGGAGTTAACTAATAATACGTATACAGCAACCTCCAGCAATGTAGTCATTGACTATTTTCCCGCCGGCATCACCATACAAAATGTAAAGCTTCAGCCGGTTGAGGAAAAAGGCAATTATTTTAAGGTAAGCGCCGCTTTTGCCAGCCTGCATATCAAATCAATATTTGGATTAGTAGCCTACAAAAACCTGAATGTTGTAGAACTTGAATTAATAGATCCGGTTATTGAATCCTACGGCACAAGTCCCAAGAAGAAAAAGAAAACCGGTATATCTGAAACGCTTAATCAAATCAACACCGGCTTGCTAAGCACATTCCGGCAACTACAAGTACAAAATGCCTTGATAAAAAACGGTACCATTCGCGTGGAAACCGGTCCTTCTCCTTCGGATTATGTTTTGGTGAATCATATCACCATTGGCATAAAGGATTTCAAAATGGTAGATGCTGATACCAAAACACAATCGGGCCTGGCAGCAAAAGGAAATGTAAAAGTAACTATCGACAAGCCGGACCTGCATATTCCAGATAGTTCTATCAGTGTGCAGCTAGGACAGTTGCAGTATTCTACTGAATCGAACGCACTTACGCTTGACGAGGCGCAAGTGGCTTATGAAAAAAAAGGAGAGCGATCGGACAGTTTTAAACTCTCTTCTATACGCGTAAGTGGCTTTGAGTGGCTCCGCTATATAAATGAAGGAATGCTCGCCCTCGACACGGTATTGGTAGACGATGGCACCGCTAACCTTAACCTTACCAATATGAGCATATTTGGCAAGCGAAAGAAAGTAGTGAAAGATACCAGCGGATATACCGGAGAAGATATCTCCATAAAATACTTCAATATTTCTGATATCAAGTATACTATTCTAACTACTGAAACCATCGAAAAAAGAACCGGAACTGCCACGTTTAAGTTGATTGGCAATAACCTCAGTGCCAGCAATTTTTCTTTACTTGGCGATCGAAAACCTCCGGTTGATGTGGGGACAGTGAATATTAACATCACCGAATACTCCGACAAAAATACTGCTGACCAATTTACTGCTACGCTTGAAGCCCTAAGCATTAACAATCGAAATCTTACGCTTAAGGGTTACAAAATAGTACCCATGCAAAGTAGCACGCGTAGTAAAAACAACCTGATATCCGTACCCGAGCTGCTATTGGTTAACTATGACCTTAGCGACTTACTGCAAAAAACACTAACAGCCGACCAACTGATTATAAACGATCCAATTGTAGTTCTTGACATATTGAAACAAAGCAAGCCCAAAAAGACAACTAAAAAAGATCCCAATAATATCGTAGCCCAAATCGCATCAAAGCTTGATAGCAAGATTAATATCAGCGAAATTGAAATCAATAATGGATCGCTGAAATTGCAACCTCAGTCATCACCAACCGATCAGATTACGTTGCAGGGCATATCGCTGCAACTTGATGCGAACAAATTACTCAAAGCAGAAAAGCTTCCGCATGTACTTAACAGCATCAAGCTACTTCGCTCAAAAGGATTTCTGATCACCGGCCAAAAGATAAACCTGAAAGTAGCAGACCTGCGACTTATTGAAAATGGAAACGGCTTGTATTTCGGTCGTATATCCGGAAATATTGGACCAGACGTTGATGTAGATCTTTTTGGTGTATCCATTATAGATCGAAATGTTACCCTCGAGGTTACACAATCACAAATAATGCAACTTTCTGATATTGTTGTGGACTCCGGATTTGTGACCGTCAATAATCAAGCGTTGTCAACATCCGAAAAAAAGGAAAAAAAGAAATCAGTAGCTGAATTAATGGCAGATAACATTGACTTGAAAAATGTGGTATTCAGATACCGCAACGCCAAAGGCATTGCGGCAAGTTCAAAACTAAATATACAGGCCAGCGACTTTCACTTTACAGGGCGAAACGCCAGCTGGCAGACTTTGGATATCAGCAGCACCACCAATAGCGTAAAAAACAAGGAGCTCCAGTTTGATGCAGGACGGATGGAAATATTACAACCAGGCTTTGTAAACTTTTTTAATCCATCCGGACATTGGCAGAAAGGAAACACCTCCGTTACTTTTAAAGCACCCGAGATGGCAATTAAAGTTGGCATCAGCAATACCGATATTAAAAAGCTGGAAATTCAGGCCATTGATTTTCAAAAACCCGCTATAACTGTCCGGATAGGCGAAAAGCTTGCCGAAAATTTCAAAAAAGGAACATTCGCCAAGCCGTTACCAGCATTGTATTTGCAGCAACTAACCATGCACCAACCTACAATGGAAATTCACTTATTTGATGCTGTGCAAAAAGAAACCATCATTACCCGGAGCAGCAGTGCAGATATTGTGCTTAAGGATTTTCAGACCTCACTGATTAACGATGTAAACTATATAAAAGCCTCAGGGTTTTCACTAAATAATACCAGCATTAATACCGCTGTTCGTAACAGGAGCATACAGGATGCAATTACGGAAATTGCCCTTAGCAATATCAGCTATAACACGGCTACAAAACAAGCTAGCTTTGTAGTAGATAATGCTTTGCTTAAAAATATTGATCAGTCCTTTACCCTTAAGGACAGCAGCACGCTGCAGGTGAAAGCCAACACATTGGGTATCCGTCAATTTGAATTCAAATCCGGTGAAAAGATTCTTGTGAAACAATTCCTGCAGGATCGGAATTGGTGGGCCGAAGGGCTACAGGTAAACTATGACGGCAATACCAAACTGAACGTTTACAATCTGAATCTTTTTCATAACAAGCAAGTTGACTTTTCATTCGATAGTCTTACGCTTGATCCAAAATTGTCAAGAGATAGCTTTTGGGCCCGCCAACCTTTCCAGAAAGACTATATTCCGCTAAAGATGGGTAAAACCTCCGCAAAACGGATAAGCTATGTTTATGCCGACAGTAGTGTAAAAGCTGTTCATATTCCAGGATTATCAGTCGATGCGCTATATCTACATCCACAAAGAGACAAGAGGTTTCCTGATGACACTGTTAGCTACAGGCCGCTGCTTGCTGAGCAACTAAAGGCATTGCCCATAATGATGAGTATTGACAGTTTGCACCTTACTAACAGCGAAGTGCGGTACAATGAAATAAGTAAAAAAGGTCGTGAAGGATTTTTGAGTTTTACCAATATCAATGGCTCCATTTCCAACATAAAAAATCATGATTTCGGTGCAAATGATTCATTGCGCATTCGTATTCAGGCAAAAATTATGGGGACCGGTCAGTTGTCGCTGCATTATCGTCAATCCTATACTGATTCGTTACAAAGTTTCCTGATGACGACGCGCATGGGTGCATTTGACCTTAAAAAAATGAACTCAATGGCAGAACCGTTGGGTGTGCGCATTAAAGGCGGGCGAATTGACAGTCTCTACATGCGTGTGAGAGCAAATGATTTATTTGCCTACGGACAAATGGATGTACGTTATAAAAGTTTACGATTAAAAGTCCTGGGCAAAGACGGCAAAGAACGATTCTTTTTGTCGGGTGTTGTTGATTGGCTTGCCAACCTTATACTAAGAGGAAAGGATAATGGAAGAGCAGACCTTTTATTCAAAAATCGGGTTCGGAATAAAGGCACGTTTAATTATTGGGGCAAAATATTTGCGGAAGGCATGCTAACAAACTTTGGCATAAAACGCGATAAAAAAGAACGTAAACAATTTCTGAAAGAGCTAAAAAATCAAAATTTGAAATTGGATGATTGGGAGTAATTACGACTTTGTTCTTCTGTTTTCCTACCTGGAAAATAAAATCAATACCCGAAGTAAATTTTGTTAGGTACAAAAAATGCTTACTAATAGTATAGCCTAACTTAACAATAGCTAATATCTATTCAGGATATCTTTACGCATCAAAGTGTAACGCATGAAGTACCTCTTGTCAATATTTTCACTCCTATCCGGCTTCCTGATTGTTTCTGGTTTTTCGGTAAATAATAATCCCGCACAGGATCAGATGGCGAATGGCAAAAAACTATATAATCAGTGGTGTATGGCATGCCATCAGGCCGATGGCAGTGGCGTACCGGGGCTCAATCCTCCTTTGAAAAAAACTGAATGGGTTAATGGCGAGAAAACACGCTTGATAAATATTGTACTGAAGGGCCTGAATGAGACGGTTGTGGTAGATGGCGAAGAGTATAGCAACCCCATGCCCGCGCAAAACCACTTAAAAGACGATCAGATAGCCGATATACTAACTTATGTAAGAAATAGTTTTGGTAACAAGGCAAGCGCTATTTCGGCTGCAGATGTAAAAGC
>JAHEMO010000011.1:0-8702 GCA_024643625.1 Chitinophagaceae bacterium | reverse complement strand
GTAAAATGATCGTTGTTACAAAAAGTGAGATAGTACATGAGTACCGCCGGTATTACGCCAGCTGCGCCGTTGGTAGGGGCCGTTACCACTCTGCCAAAAGATGCATTCTCTTCATTTACAGCAAGTGCAAAACAACTTACCCAATCAATGGTGGTGGTAAAGCTATTGCCGCCTTCTTTTATCCAATTGGACCATTGTAAATAATTAGTGGCTATCCTGTTCTGCAATAGCCTTCGACTCAAATCGCCGGCACGGCGCTTTACGTTCAATCCACCGGGTAAATGCCCAGTTTGATTGCTACCACGAAATATGCATAGCCGCATCGTATCCCAAATGCGTTGAACATAGGCGCGGGTTTCCTCTTCGGGTCGCCAACAGCTTTCATTCTCCAGTACTATTTCCCATATATGCAAGCCTGTTTTGCGACACCAATGTTCCAACTCGCCGGCATGACTGATGGGGAATGGAAGACTCACCGTCTGATCGTGGCTAAGGGAAGCATTTTCCTGCACCACAAAGCCACCACCAATTGAATAATAAGTTTCGGCAAAATGATTGCCGTTGGAAAGCGTTACTAAAAATGTAAGCGCGTTGGGATGGAACGGAAGCGATTCCTGATAAAGAAATTGCAGGTGAGTATCATAATCAAAATCAATACTATGCTTTCCTGCCAGCAAAAGTTTATGTGTTCGTCTTATATCGTCCACAGACCAAAACACCATATTGATGTCCATGGTTTCCGGATCCTGATCGCACAAGCCCAGCAGCACCGCAACATCAGTGCCATGCCCCTTGCCGGTTTTAGCCAACGAGCCATACAAGAGTACCGACACCTGTTGTACAGCATTCAGTTGTCCGTTCACGCGTAGTTTATCCACCAGCATACGAGCAGCTTTCCATGGCCCGAGTGTATGGCTGCTACTTGGACCTATGCCAATTTTAAACATATCCTGAATGGAAATGGCTTCGTGCGACATTAGACAATGCAATTTGCGGCAAGATAACCTTTAGGCAGGCAATGCTGCAACAAAGGCATACCTTAAAAAAAGTACAGGCCCTGATAAAAGGACCTGCACAAATAGGACTTACATAAAATTATAACTATTGAAAGTCTACCAGTTCAATGTCGAAGTACAGCGGTGCATTAGCAGGTATATCTTCACCGGCACCCGTGCATCCGTAACCAAGGCTGCTGGGTATTACCAACTTAATAAAACCACCTTTACCAATAAGCGGAATGCCTATTTGCCAACCGCGGATAAGATTAAACAACTGAAAACCTGTATTGGCAGCACTCTGCTGCTGATCAAAAATTTTGCCATCAAAAGTCTTACCTACATAGCGTACATACACACGGCTTGTTGATGTAGGTTTCGCAGTTCCACCGGGCGCAACAATTTCGTAATACATACCACTTGGATGCAATGTTCCCGTAACGCCATTGGCCGACATATGAGTTGTCATGGCAGTTTGTTCTTCGGAAGGATTTACATTAGTACATCCTTTTTCTTTACTACAACCCGCCATTAGCATAAGCGAGGCTACCATAAGGGTGGCAAAAATTTGCTTCATATAATTATCTATTTGTCTGTTTGTACATTGTTATCTGACGCCGGGCTTTCTGTTTTCGCTGCATCATCCTGCATTTTAGCCTTTAGTTCACGATAAGTTTGCTCCCGTTGGTCCCATTGAAACTTTTTGGAAAAAACAGCCATGAACACCGCAATGGCCAGCAGCGCAACGTATAACACAATGGGGTTAAGTTTAGCATTTGCTACCATTTCCGCACGTGCATACCATCCTGCCTTAAGGCTATACAAAATAACTGCACTAAGCAGGAGGCCGCCAGGCAAACCAACAGCGAGTTGGTACAGTAGCTTTTTCTGTCTACCGCGATTGGCCTCCCAATAATGCATGAAGGCCTTCTCCTTTTCGCTGATATTTTGCGCCATGCGCTGGCAAAAGTAGCCTCTAGCCTGTCGGTGCAAACACCATTTTTGCAATTTATAACATGCATTTCGGCCATGGCCCGGCTATAATGGTACATTTGCAGGCCAAAAATTTTATCGTGGAGTTTGAATTAATTGTTGCAAAATTTCTATATAAACATGGCACCATAGACCTCCCGGGTATTGGTACCATCACCCTCAAAAACGGCGCACCAGATCCTGAATACGTTAGCAAGAACAGGAATATTCCAGTGGAAGGTATTGAGTTTACCTACAAACCCGGGGTGACCTTGCAGCAGCCGTTCATTGATTTTTTTGCCGAGCAAAAAGGTAAAATCAAATCTTTGGCGCTAAGTGATATTGAAAGCAAACTGCAACTTACCCGTCAGTTAATCAATATTGGCAATCCTTACGATGTTCCGGGCGTTGGTATTTTTACCAAACAAAATGATGGTGTTCTTCGCCTGGAACCGGGTTTTTATATCAATGCCAATCAGGAAGTGGCCAACCGGGGCTACAAGTTAAAAGAACGCGATCAGGCGCAGAGCATTTTGCCTTCACCGGAGGAGGAAGGCGACCATAAAAAACGTCAGATTCGTCCTTTTTTATGGGTAATTGGTGTGCTGGCATTAGTGGTTGCCGGTTGGCTGGCTTATAATTTCTTTTTTGCAGGTAATGGCAGCACAGAGGCCAATAGCAATGCTGCCGCAGATAGTTTACAACAATTGGTAACTGTTCCGGATACTTTAGCCCTCACACCTGACACCAACACACTACGTTTAGATAGTAATGCAGCTCCGGCAAATCAAACTTTTATTGCAGGCGACACGGCTACGTTCAGGGTTTATATGCGAGAGGTAGACGGCAAAACAGAAGCGCTTAATCGCTTCCGCAATACATACAGCCGTTGGGATAATAAGGTGTACATGGAAACTACCGACAGCCTTCATTTCAAATTTTATGTATTGATAAAAATGGCAGTGGCAGATACTACCGCCAAACGGGATTCTTTACAACGCTTCTATCAATACAAAGTGCAATACGTACCCGTAACCCCATAAAGAATGGTCTTTTAGGCAATGCTTCGTAAAAAATGTTGATGCAAAGCCAACACTTGCGGAATCAGTGCCTGTGCATCATCATTTACAATTACATGATGGCATAATTTCATTTTGTCATCTTCTGGCATTTGGCGATCTATACGCTTTTTAATGTCGGAAGCAGAGCTTTTATCGCGCTGAACAACACGCTGCATGCGCAATGCTTCAGGCGCATACACCCCTACCATAATATCCATCTCCTTATACGAACCCGACTCAAAAAAAAGTGCCGCCTCCTTTAGCGCGTATACGCCGGTTTGTTTTTGCATCCAGCGTTTGCCGTAGTCTATTACTGCCGGATGTACAATGGCGTTTAATTGTTTCACTTTATCCTGATGAGCAAATACCGTAGCCGCAAGGTAATGACGGTTGAGCTGCGTGCCGGTATAGCTTTCGTGCCCAAATGCCTGAATAATTTTTTGGCGGATAGTACCATCTTCCGACATCAGCATCTTTGCAACATCATCGGCATACAAAACAGGAACGCCAAGTACTGAAAAAATATGGGCAACAGTAGACTTGCCGGAACCTATACCGCCTGTAATGCCTACTTTAAGCATAATGGTTACACAAGCACAACCATGTGCTTGTTTTATTGTTTTTGGTCGGGGAAATACTGCTGTTGTGTGATAGAATCCTCAGCCAATGGTTTCATAAGGGGTGTACTCTTATCCTTTTTACCAAACACACTCACATTCACATACCGTTTGGGATGCAGGCGCAAATCCTGTAGCAGGATATTCATGCTGTTGATGGTGCTGGTAATATTATCGTACAATTCCCTGTCGTTCATCAAAGCACCTATTGTGTTATCCTTACTCTTCAAATTATCCATAGACGCTTTGAGCGTGGTAATGGCATCATCTAATTTATTGATGGTTTGTTGCAACTCTAACTGACTAAGTTTATACGTGATGGAATCGAGTCTGTTAGCAATGGATGGCAACCGCTGCCCTACATTAGCCATAGAGCCGCTAAAGGTTTCAATATTTTTCAGGCTGTTGGAAATGCGGGATTGCTCTGCCCTCAGCATGCTATTGATTTCTGCTGTTGTTACCGCAAGATTAGAACTAATGGTATTTAAGCTGGCAATGGTAGCCTGCAGGTTCTGCCGGGCATTGTCGTCAAGGGTGAGGCTTAGTTTATCCATCAGCGTGTCTGCTGATCCAAGTACCCTGTTAAGCCCCTCCTGCGTAGGACCCAACTTATCGAAGATGCTGCCAAAGAAGCTTGCGGGGCTATCGGTGCGCAAGGTATCGCCGGCCTGTATATAAGTGGTGGCATCTCCTTTTATAATTTCCAGTGCAGGCGTACCTAATGGATTCGATTTTATGGTAGCTACACTGTTCGCCGGAATATTAATTTGTTCTTTCAGGTGAATAGTTACCAAAACGGTGTTTAGATTTTCATCACCGGGCTGTGTGGCAAACACGGTGCCAATAGGAAATCCATTCATGATCACCGGATTTGAAGGCACCAATCCATTCACAGAATTAAACTTGGCAAATACATAATCCTTGCGGGCAAATACATCTTTGCCTTTTAAAAAATTAAAGCCAAGAATAAAGAGTGTGATAGCAATTGCCGTGAGGGCGCCTACCTTGGTTTCGTTTGATACTTTTAAAGCCATAGGACAAAATAAGGATAAACTAGGTTGAGATAGTTGGCTAATATCTGCTAATTCCCGCGTATGTTGCCTGTAAGGGCCTATCTGGCACCACCCTGATTAGTTTGCTGCCGTAATTTTTGATGATCCATCAATAGCACTCATGTAGCGCTTAATGGCTTTTACCACGGCTTGCGCCATCAATTCCTGTCCCGCTGCACTGGCCAGAAAATCTTCCTCTTCGGGATTATCTACAAAACCACTTTCGATAAGTATACAGGGCATTTGGGTAGCCTGCAGTACCCAAATGCCGGCCCAATCGCGCTGCAATACGCCCCAGCTTTTGCGGCCAATACCGGCAAATTCGTCCTCCACCATTTCGGCCAATGACATGCTTTTGGTAAAATACAGTTTGGTGTATTGCGCAGCTCTTATTTTGGCTTCAATAGGATCAAGGTCCAGCATTTCTGCAGTTAGCGAATCGGCTTCGCCACCTACATGTTCCTGCTCTTGCTTTACCTGTTGGTTAGCGGCGCTTACCTTTCCCTGGTACCAATCCTTGGCCAGAATATAGGTTTGCGTGCCATGCACTGTTGCCGGCAATTTATACCGCTCGTACACCGGAACGGTTCGTGTTTTCTTGATTTTCTTCCGGCTTTTGCCTTTGCCGGTGTAGGTGTAATACGTCTGCTCTTTCTCTCCCACCACGCGCTTACCATACTTTTGATTGGCTGCAGTAGCATTGAGGTGAATAGAAATAAAAAGGTCGCCGGCATTCTGATTGGCAAAATTGGCGCGCCAGCGAAGGGCCGCATTAATGTCCTGCTGGTTGCCCGGCAACACATCAGTAGTGCGCGTCATCAGCACATTCAATTCAGCCATTTCCTTTTTTAATACTTCCTGCACTTTTAAGCTAATGGCCAGGGCAAGTTGCGATTCGGTATAATATCTGCCGCGGGCACCACCATCTTTACCACCATGGCCGGGATCGATAATAACTGTTTTAATGGGAGGCTTGCTGTCTCGTAGCGTAGTGTCGCTCGTGTTTGCCAGAGCAACGGAAGAACAAATTACAAGCACCGGTAAGATAATCCACTTCAACATTCGTAATGCTTTCATATTTTAGACATTATTCACAAGGGCTCAAATAACAAGATGGCTACTTTCGCTATTCAACCATTGCGAATCTGTTTGCGCTCAATGTTCTCAAAAATACAGTTTCCACTCTACTGCCTTTTTCCACTTTTGCTCATAAGTGGTGTAATAACGGCACAGCAGCGGGATAGTAGCCAAACGCTCCGACCTTTAACAAAATCTTTCACAGACACCACAAAAACGAAGGCCGACAGCACGCGGGATTCCAGCTTTGTGCGCATTGATACGCTCAATCTGAAAATTAGTCGCGATACGCTTGATGCTCCCGTAAAATACGATGCAGCAGACAGCGCCATATTGCTGATTGATAGCGGCATGTTCTATCTGTATGGCAAGGCAAAAATAAAATACCTGCAGCTGGACTTAGCAGCCAGTGCTATTGAAATAGATAACAACAAACAAATAGCAAGAGCTTATTTTACCAAAGATTCACTTGGCAATGTAATAGACCGACCGAAACTGGTGGATGGTGATATGGAATCGGAAAGCGATTCTATGTTTTACAATATTAAAACGCAAAAAGGCCTCACTAAAAGCACTTATACCAAGCAAGGCGAAATGTTTGTGTATGCATCCCGCATTAAAAAAATAGACGCTGAAAGTTTTTATGCTTCGCAGGGCAGATTTACTACCTGCAACCTCGATACGCCGCACTTTGCCTTTCGTGCGCCCAAAATGAAACTGGTAAATAACAAATGGGCGTATAGCGGCATGGCATATCCCGAATTTGAATCGGTACCTATACCCGTAGGTATTCCTTTTGGCATTTATCCGCTAAGCAGCGGCCGGCATTCAGGATTGCTGCCGCCACAGTTTACGGCTACCGAACAGTTTGGATTGGGATTAGAAGGCCTTGGCTACTACAAGGTACTGAATGAGTATTTTGATATGATGCTGCGCACCAATATTTACAGCTATGGCGGCTATACGCTCAATCTTTCGCCTTCATACAGGGTACGCTACAAATTCAATGGTGCTCTGCGACTGGACTATCAAAATACACGAATCAATTTTAAAGGTGATCCCGATTTCACCAATTCCAAGACCTACAATATTTCATGGAATCATGCCATGGATAGCAAGGCCAGGCCAGGCGTCACTTTTTCTGCCAATGTAAATTTTGGTAGCACGCAGTACAACCAGTATGTGCCCAATAATCCCAATATCAATTTTCGCAATCAGGTTTACTCCAGTATTCAATACAGTAAAACCTGGGGCGATGGTCAATACAACCTAAGCGCCACAGGAAACCATAGTCAGAATAACCAAACAGGGCAATACAACGTGAGCCTGCCCAATGTGAATTTCACCGTAAATACTTTTTATCCTCTGCGCCAAAAGGAACCTGTGCGGCCGGAAAGATGGTTTGAAAAACTCGGTGTGGGTTACAATACCCAAATTCTGAATCAGTTTTCATTTTTTGATAGCGACACGCCTTATATCAAATACAATATTGGCGAGATTATCGACACCATGCAGTGGGGTGCCCAACACAATATCCCCATTGCACTGCCCCTGCCACCGGTTGGACCTTTCCAAATGGCACCGAGTATCAGCTTTCAGGAACGTTGGTATGGTCAGCGCATATTTCGCCAATGGAACGACAGCCGCAAAAAAGTAGATACACTTATCCAAAAAGGGTTTTATCGCGCACAGGAAATAAATACAGGCTTTAGCATTAACACCGCCATATTCGGCACATTGAATTTTAAGAACGGTAAGCGCATGCAGGCATTGCGACATGTAATACGACCTTCAGTTGGCATCAATTACAAGCCTGACCTCGCCGGTAAATATTTTTACGAAACACAAGTGGACTCATTAGGCAATACGCTTCGCTTTAGTCAGTTCGATGGTAATATTATCGGCTCTTTTGGCGAAGGCAAATTTGGCGGTATGTCGTTTGGCTTGCAAAATAATTTCGAAGCTAAAGTGCGCGATAAAAAAGATACCTCGGCCAATGCCACGAAAAAGATCAAAATCATTGACAACCTGAGTATCAACTCGGCATACAATTTTATTGTAGATAGTTTTCAGCTCTCTCCTTTCAATATCATCCTGAGCACTACACTGTTTGACAACATAAATATCACCGGTGCTACTACCCTTGATCCATATAAGGTAAATCAGTTTGGCCGGCGCATAAATGAATATGTGTGGAGCGATGGGTTTTCGCTTGGCCGTATTACCAATGGTAGTCTTGCCATTAGCACGCGTTTTCAAAGCAAGAAAAAAGAAGAAGTAAAGGAAAAAACCGGCAGCGATGACTTCCGTGATTTTACTACGCTTGAAGAAGAACAGGCGCAGATGGATTATATCCGCAACAACCCTGCGGAATTTGCAGACTTCAATGTGCCATGGAGTTTAGACGTCTCCTATTCATTAAATTTTGCCCGTCAACCCAAGCCGGATTACTCCGGATTTGAAACGCGGGTATTCTCCAGTGTAAATCTTCGAGGCGATTTTAATGTTTCACCAAAATGGAAAATGGGGGGTAGTGCCTTTTACGACCTCAACACCAGCGAATTGCAGCAGGTAACCATGTTCATCAGCCGCGAATTGCATTGCTGGCAAATGAGCATTAATGTAGTGCCTGTAGGTC
Organism: Chitinophagaceae bacterium; assembly: GCA_024643625.1. Taxonomy (GTDB): domain Bacteria; phylum Bacteroidota; class Bacteroidia; order Chitinophagales; family Chitinophagaceae; genus Phnomibacter. The sequence goes on along the minus strand of JAHEMO010000011.1, from coordinate 290 downwards.
CTTACCGTTCTTTCAACATCAGCATCAATCCCAAAAGCGCCATCCTGCGCGACTTGAAAGTAAACCGGTCGAGATTCTTTTATAACTAAGCATCTTTAATTATTACTGCTGTGCTTTGCTGCATTGCAGCCAGATTCCTGACATAGTGTATGATGCAAAGCCGGACTGCGCAGCACTTCGGCAAGTTGCATTTCCTTCTTGTTTACAAGTACTTTATTGTACACTAATCTTATACCGTGACTATAATCCACATACCAGTTTACATGGCCCGTATATAAGGGCTGTATTGG
>JAHEMO010000010.1 GCA_024643625.1 Chitinophagaceae bacterium | reverse complement strand
GCTTAATTGTAATGATGCTCAAAAAATACCTAAAATTTTAGCCAAATACAATCGTTAAATCCGCTTTTCCAAGGTTAATCGGCAAATATATTTGTCGCCGCAAAGGTTTGCGATGTTACTAATGTTTGCCGCTTGCCCCGATTTTTGAACAGAATAACTATATTATAGGACGGCTCAGCCCAACGGCCACCGCAACATAGCAAGTATGAATTTAAAGTCGCTTTTAGCCAGACCATATGCCGGATTGATTGCCAAGCAGATAAAGAAGGGAATGGAAACTGCCCTGGACGATCAGGAAAAAATTCTTAAAGATTTGGTTAGTGCAGGAGCTAAAACAGAATTTGGCAAAGAGCACGGACTCGACAAGGTCAAAACCTATGACGATTTTAAAGCTGCCATTCCCATTCGCGATTATGAGCAACTTTCACCCTATATCACTCGTATTAAGGAGGGGAAGCACAATGTTTTATGGAAGGGTAAGCCTATTTACTTTGCCAAAACAAGTGGCACAACAAGCGGCATCAAGTACATCCCTATTACCAAAGAAAGCATTCCTAACCACATCAATAGTGCCCGAAACGCACTCCTTTGTTACATGCAGGAGTCTGGTAACTACCAGTTTGCCAATGGAAAGATGATCTTTTTGAGCGGTAGTCCCGAACTGGAAAGACTGGCCGATATTCCTACCGGTAGACTGAGTGGTATTGTCAACCATCATGTACCCAAATATTTGCGTACCAACCAACTTCCCAGCTACGAAACCAATTGCATTCCCGAATGGGAGGAGAAATTGGATAGGATAGTTGAAGAAACCTGGCAGCAAAATATGACACTTATTAGCGGCATTCCCCCGTGGATGCAGATGTATTTTGACCGCCTGATGGCAAAAACTGATAAAAAAATAGGCGAGTTATTTCCAAACCTTAGTGTTATAGTGCATGGAGGAGTAAACTTTGAGCCATACCGCAATAAAATTGAAGAATCGCTGGGCAGAAAAATTGCAACCATAGAAACTTTCCCGGCCAGCGAAGGATTTTTTGCCTTCCAGGATTCGCAACGGGCCGAAGGATTATTACTGAATACCAATAGCGGCATCTTTTTTGAATTTATTCCGGTTGCAGAAATTAATGAAGCTAACCCAACCCGGCTATCGCTTAAAGATGTACAGTTGGGCGAAAACTATGCCCTGATCATTAACAGTAATGCCGGGCTTTGGGGCTATAATCTTGGCGATACCGTACGCTTTGTTTCCACAAAACCATACAGGTTAATTGTATCAGGCAGGGTTAAGCATTATATCAGCGCATCGGGCGAGCATGTAATTGGTGAAGAAGTAGAGCATGCAATGGCCGAAGCCTGTAAGGCAACAGGGGCAAGTGTTACAGAGTTTACCGTGGCCCCAATGGTGGCTAACCAGTATTTGGCTAAAGGATATCACGAATGGTTTGTAGAATTTGAAAAAAGACCTGACAATGTAGCGGCATTTTCTTCCATTTTGAATGATGCATTACGCAAAAAAAATGTGTACTACGACGATCTTATAACTGGCAATATTCTGGAATCCCTTCACATAACCCCAATTGCTAAAGGTGGATTTATAAACTACATGCGTAGCATAGGCAAGCTGGGCGGTCAAAACAAAGTGCCTCGCCTAAGCAATGATAGAAAAATTGCCGAAGCGCTGCAGCCCTTTGTGGAGGGTAGTTTGCAAACCACGGAAGCAACGGCCTGATAGAAACCTAACAAAACCATCAGATTATTGTAATCTTCCTATACTATTATTGCTGTAATGAAACGTATCGCACTTTTTGGATCCACAGGCTCTATAGGTACTCAGGCACTTGAAGTAGTGCGTACGCACCCCGACCTTTTTTCCGTTGAAATTCTTACTGCGCAAAGCAATGCAGATTTGCTGATTGCACAAGCTTTGGAATTTGACCCCAATGTGGTGGTTATTGGAGATGAAACGCGATATGCTGAAGTAAAAGCAGCTTTGAGTAGCACCAATGTGAAAGTATTTGCCGGAGAGGCTGCCATCGAAGAGGCTGCTGCAATGGATTGCTATGATATGATGCTGGCCGCCATTGTAGGATTTGCAGGCTTGCGACCAACTTTAAAGGCCATCGAAAATGGTAAAACCATTGCACTGGCCAATAAGGAAACACTAGTAATTGCCGGCGAGATTGTGGTGAAAAAAAGTCTGGAAAATAAAGCAGCTATTTTACCGGTTGATAGTGAGCACAGCGCCATTTTTCAGTGTGTGGTGGGTGAGAGCCGCAATAAAGTGACGCGCATTATTCTCACCGCAAGTGGCGGACCATTCAGAGGCAAGAAGCCCAATTTTTTGGTAAACGTAAAGCGCGATCATGCCTTGCAGCACCCTAATTGGAACATGGGGGCGAAAATCACTATTGATAGCGCAACGCTCATGAATAAAGGATTGGAAATGATTGAAGCCAAATGGCTTTTCAACCTGCGCTCCGATCAGATAGAAGTAATAGTACACCCCCAAAGCATCATCCATAGCATGGTGGAGTTTGAGGATGGCAGTATAAAAGCCCAAATGGGATTACCAGATATGCGCCTGCCTATTCAATATGCACTGGCTTATCCGCAACGCATTGGCAATGCTTTTCCAAGAACAGATTTTCGGAAAATTGAAAAGCTGGAGTTTGAAGAACCCGATACCAGAACCTTTCGCAACCTTTACCTGGCCCGCGAGGCCATGGAAAAAGGGGGAAACCTGCCTTGTATTTTAAACGCCGCCAACGAAATTGCGGTATGGGCATTTTTGAAGAATCGGATTGGGTTTCTGGATATGATGGCCGTAGTGGAAAAAGCTTTGGAACAGGTAAAATTCATTGAACACCCCACGCTAGACGACTATTTTGAAAGCGATGCCGAAGCCCGCGATTTTGCCGCTTCCCTCATTAAACTGTAAAACCTTTTACATTTTTTGGGCCTTTGAACGGAAGAAAAACACCGTACATAAATTTTTATGATATCTGTACCCCGCTATCTGTTTAGCTTGCGGGTCATTTTTTTAGCCTAAAGCGATAAATATTACATGTTTCAGATTTTAGCAATAGAGTGGGGAGTGGTAGGTATTAAAGTAGCACAATTGCTATTGGCCCTATCCATACTGGTGGTACTGCACGAGTTTGGCCACTACATTACAGCAAAATGGTTTGGCTGCAGGGTAGAGCGTTTCTTCCTGTTTTTCGATCCCTGGTTTGCCCCGTTCAAAAAGAAAATAGGCGATACCGTGTACGGTATTGGCTGGCTCCCGTTGGGTGGATATGTAAAAATCGCCGGGATGGTGGACGAAAGCATGGACCGCGAGCAACTCAAAACACCAGCAGAGCCATGGGAATTTCGAGCCAAACCTGCCTGGCAGCGCCTGATAATTATGAGTGGCGGTGTTATAGTGAATATTATTCTTGCCTTTATTATATACGCAGGCATCGCTATGGTTTGGGGCGAAAGAATTACACCCAACGAATCGGTAACAGCGGGTATTGCCATTCAGGACCCTGTGTTGTACGAAATAGGGTTGAAGGATGGCGACAAAGTTTTAGCCGTAGACGGCGAGAAGATTGAAGATTTTGGCGATGTGGTACGCAAGATTTTAGTGGGTAAACAAGTGGAAGTTGAGCGCGATGGTCAACCGGTAATGCTTACCATTCCGGTGGATTTTATAGGTACACTTGTAGAAAAGAAGAACAGCAAATCGCTGCTGATAACTCCTCGTACTCCCGTGATTGTATTTGAAGCCCCCGACTCATTAGAAGCCTACAAAGCTGGTATTCGCAAGGGGGATAAGTTAGTAGCAATCAACGGACAGCCGACAGCATATTTTGATCAATTTGCTAAAACGCTTTCCGGCATAAAAGCTGACTCGGTTAACCTTTCTGTTGTTCGGAATGGCGAAACGATTTCGGTAAACTCAAAATTGAATGCCGATGGGAAACTTGGTTTTTTCAATATTCAGGCACCTGAAGATCTGGTAGCAGCCGGTGTGTTGAAACAGGAGGTAAAGAAATATGGATTTTTTGCCGCAATACCCCAAGGCATAAAAATGGCCGGAGAGCAGCTCAAGTTTTACATTGATCAGTTTAAACTTATCCTAACGCCCGAAACCGGTGCCTACAAGGGTGTTGGTGGCTTTAAAGCCATGGGCAATATTTTTCCAGCCACCTGGGATTGGGAATCTTTCTGGCGTATCACGGCGTTCTTTAGTATCATTTTGGCCTTTATGAATATGCTTCCCATACCGGCATTGGATGGTGGCCACGTTGTATTTACGCTCATCGAGATGATTAGCGGACGCAAGCCAAGCCAAAAGTTTTTGGAGTATGCACAGGTAGTAGGCATGGTGCTGTTGCTTGGGCTGATGCTATATGCCAACGGCAACGATTGGTTTGGATGGGGTAAGGGTCGATAGTAATCGCCCAGCTGATCCATCCTCTTACTACTGACAATACGTCGCCTACCGTATATTGCACGATTATTGGATAGTGATAGAAGCAATTTGAAAATTGCGCAATTGAAAAAGAGATATAAGTAGGAGTAGATATCTGATTATCTAAACACCCCAAGATCTCAATTTCATAAAAACCCCCGGGGCTGACCGGTTTTGACAGCAAAGTTCTTTGTACGTGTAAGCATGCCGAGCGTTGGATAATTAGCTCGTTAATCTGAATATTCAAACTACAAATGGCAATACTCAGTATGCCATGGCTGCCTAATTATTAATTAGTAAGCCATTAGGGCCGTGATGAGCAGGCAGGCCTGAAGCCTAGTTCCACCGCCGACTCAAAAAGAATTCGGGATGCTGTTGCACAAGGCTGTGCGTGCAGCAAAAGACCATGCAGCTAAGGAAATAATCGGTTTGTCCGGTTCCTGTTATTTCCCCACAATCAATACCGGAATAAGCATGTAGAAAGCGTATGGCGAATTTGTTTGGACAGGGGTTCGAATCCCCTCAGCTCCACCATTAAAAGCAATCTTCGGATTGCTTTTTTTGTGTAATTATGGCTGCACGACAGTTGACTTTTGCCCGTTTTACGGTCAATTCGGCGCAGGCGCTTACATGGCATTAATATTGCGCCTTTTAGCACAAATGCATAAATGCCGCGGTTCAAATGGCAATTGTGTCATTCTGTCGGCATTAATAACCTAACCAATTGGCTGATGTTTTTCGAAAAAGAATTTTTACAACAAGACGATTCCGATTTTTTACCCATTCTCCCCATGAATGAGGCAGACGATACAACCGATGATGGTGTTGACTTTCCCGAACAATTACCGGTAATTCCGCTGCGCAATACCGTATTATTTCCAGGTGTGGTGATACCCATTACTGTTGGCAGGGATAAAAGTATTAAAGCGGTAACCGAGGCATACAAGGGCGATAAGCTTATAGCTGTTGTTTCTCAGAAAGACAGCAATACAGAAGATCCAGGTCCTGAAGACTTAGAGACCATTGGAACAGTAGCTCGTATTCTGAAGCTGATAAAAATGCCCGATGGTGGTACTACCGTTATCATGCAGGGAAGACGAAGGCTCAGGATTGATGCGATGGTAGCAACCGACCCTTATTTTGTTGCCCGGGTGTCCTACCTCGCTGAATCGGAAGTGCCTCAGGACCAAACCTTTGCAGCCCATGTAAGCACCATTCGCGAAATAGCGACGCAGATTATTGAACTGTCGCCCAATATCCCTTCGGAGGCAGCCATCATCCTCAAGAGCATCGAAAATCCATCTTTTCTCATCCATTTCGTATCAGGCAATATGAATACGGATGTTCGCGAAAAGCAGCAGATCCTTCAGATGGACGATATGCAGCAACGCGCCGAAGAATTAATACGCCTGCTAAACAGGGAGTTGCAGTTTGCGCAGCTTAAAGATCAGGTGCATGCTAAAACCCGCACTGAAATAGATAAACAACAACGCGAGTATTTTTTGCAGCAGCAACTCAAGAGCATTAAAGAGGAACTGGGTACCGATAATGTGGCTGAGGTAAATGAAATGCGTAAAAAGGCTGAAACAAAACAGTGGCCCGACCATGCCCGTGCAGCCTTTGATAAGGGTATTGAGAAACTGGAACGCATGCACCCCAGCACACCTGATTACAGCGTGGTGTACAACCACCTCGATTTGTTGCTGGATTTGCCCTGGAACGAAACCACAAACGATAACTACGATCTTAAACATGCCCGACAGGTGTTGGATGCGGATCACTATGGCATGAAGAAAATAAAGGAACGAATCCTTGAATATCTTGCCGTGCTCAAGCTAAAGGGCGACATGAAGAGTCCTATTCTTTGCTTTGCCGGCCCTCCCGGTATTGGTAAAACATCTTTGGGCAAAAGCATAGCCCATGCCGTTGGTCGTCAGTATGTAAGGCTTAGTCTTGGTGGCTTACACGATGAAAGCGAAATACGCGGACACCGCAAAACTTATATTGGTGCCATGCCCGGTCGCATATTGCAAAATATTCGAAAGGTGAAAACCAGTAACCCCGTCATGATATTGGATGAGATTGACAAAGTGGGTAAGGATTTTCGCGGCGATCCCAGCAGTGCATTGCTGGAAGTGCTGGACCCCGAGCAAAACAATACTTTTTACGACAATTATCTCGAGCTCGAGTACGACCTGAGTAAAGTGCTTTTTATTGCAACAGCCAACAGTATCCAAAACATACAACCTGCATTGCGCGACAGGCTTGAAATTATTGATTTGAGCGGCTATGCCATCGAAGAAAAAATTGAAATTGCCAAACGCCACCTTGTTCCCAAACAACAGGAAGCACATGGTTTAAAGTCGGTGAGCTTTAAAATTCCCGACAAAGTGCTTGAAAAAATAATTGAATCGCATACGCGGGAAAGTGGCGTACGCGAGCTCGACAGGCAATTGGCTTCCATTATGCGGCATCAGGCAAAAGACTATGCTACCACCGGAAAGTTGAAGAAAACTGTTACAGTGGTTGACGTCCAGAAAATTTTGGGGGTTCCACGGTATACTGCCGACGTGTATAAGGCTGTCAATCAGCCCGGTGTTGCCGTTGGCCTTGCATGGACTTATATGGGTGGTGATATTTTATTTATAGAAGCGCTGCTTAGCGAAGGCAAGGGTGATTTAAAACTTACCGGCAACCTTGGTGATGTGATGAAGGAAAGTGCGAGTACGGCATTAAGTTATTTACGCGCTTACGCCCGCAAATTTGATATTGACCCGGATATGGTTACTAAGAAAACCATTCATGTGCATGTGCCCGAAGGGGCGGTACCCAAGGACGGTCCAAGCGCCGGTATTACCATGCTTACTGCTATGGCCAGCGCCTTTAGTGGCAGAAAAGTAAAGCCATATCTTGCCATGACAGGCGAAATTACCCTGCGGGGTCAGGTGCTGCCGGTAGGAGGAATAAAAGAAAAAGTATTGGCAGCCAAGCGAGCCGGCATGAAAGAAATAATCATGTGCTGGCAAAATGAAAAGGATATCAACGAAATAGAGCCTGATTATATCAAAGGGCTGCAATTTCATTTTGTAAAGTCCATGAGCCAGGTACTTGATCTGGCCTTGGTTTAAAATGAAAAGAAAAAATATCAACCCTTGTGAACCATTTTTTTTCAACTGATGTTAATTGGTTGAATTTTCATGTTGGTTGTTTTAAGGGTTAACAATCCCTCCTGTTCTCAGGAGGGATTTTGTTTAAGTATAGCCGTCACTTTTGCTGTATTTGATTCCTCAAACCACTTTACAGGAGCCAAAATACTTCTGGTCATCCAGTCGGGCGTAAGAATTTTTCTACCCAATACAGATACACCATCATCAAGTGATTTGATAAATGATTGCCTTGCTCCGGCCGGCAAATTGACCAGCGCTACAGCATTTGTCCAACTCGCTTGGCGAGCCTTGTCAACACTAAAGTTTAGTACCACCGCTTCGCGCCCTTTGGTAAGGTGCGTTAGCATGCGCATAGGCCGCCAAATGGTTGTAAGCTTGTCCTGAATGCTACCGGCTAACCTGGCAATGATGGTATTAATCAATTCGAAATCACCCGAAAGTGATGCAATATTTTGTGGCGTTGAAATATTGGCAGCCGCAATAGATAAATCGTAATTGATATGCGCGTTCATACCAAGTAACAAATGTTGCAGTACAATAAAGCTGGATTTATGCCCACTATCAAAAGCTAGTTGCCAGCATCTGGCAATAGGTTGTTTTCGCCTGTACCTATCGTATGCCTCCAGATAGCGGTTGGCAAAAACTACATCGAGCCGCTCCATTCTTGCTGCATCTTTAAATACGCCTTGCTGTATGCCCTGTTCAACAGCTCGTGTCATGTGCAGATACACTGCGGCAAACCAGGCTGCTCTTCCGCTTTGCGGATGTTCTACAATATCATGCAAGGCATGGACTACCGCCGAAATATTATGGGAGGCAACAAATAAGTCTGTAGCAGAAGATGGGGGCATAATAAAATCTTATGCTTCCAGATGGTTAATGAACGACAGTTGGCGTTTATACAATTGGATGGTATTTTCCAAACCTAAATACAAGGCATCGCAGATTAAGGCATGACCAATAGACACTTCTGCTATCCAGGGTATTTTTTGTAAAAAGAAGCCCAGGTTAAAGCGATCAAGATCGTGGCCGGCATTCAAAACCAACCCGGCATCGCGGGCTACAGTAGCAGCTTCCCAATAGGGGATAATGGCGGATTCTTTTTTACCCTTTGCAAAATCGCGGGCGTATGCCTCGGTATATAATTCAACTCTGTCTGTACCCGTTGCAACGGCACCTTCCACCATTTTCGGGTTGGCATCCACAAAAATGGATACCCGGATGCCGTAGCTTTTGAAACGGGCTACCATATCTTTTAAATAATCGCGGTGTTTAATGGTATCCCACCCATGGTCGCTCGTCAGTTGGCCTTCTGCATCAGGAACAAGCGTCACTTGTTCCGGCACCACCTGTGTTACCAGATCTACAAACTTTTTTTCACTACAATTGCCTTCAATGTTTAGCTCAGTACGAACCACGGGTCGAAGTTCGCGTACATCGGCATAGCGGATATGTCGCTCATCGGGTCGCGGATGAACTGTAATGCCATCTGCTCCAAAACGCTGTGCGTCCATAGCTACCTGTACCACATTGGGGTTTGCGCCGCCACGGGAGTTTCGCAGTGTGGCTATTTTATTAATATTTACGGAAAGCTTCGTCATGCCTTGTAATGTTTATCTTGAAACAGAAGTGTGCGTTAATCCGGCTAAAATATTAAATGTTAAGCTGAGAGCCGCCAATTAATCGTCTTACTCTTCATCAGTTACATTCGCCACCTCATTCACTAATTATTGCAGCATATGCGTCGTAATATAATTGGCACTGTCTTCTTGCTTTTGTTGGTTCAGGCAACTTCTCATGCGCAGCTCACCATATCCCGGAGTGCATCGGAAGTTTATCATGAAATTAAAAAACTAAAAGTAGTAGGCAGCGTGCTATACATAGCAGCACACCCCGATGACGAGAATACAAGACTAATAGCCTGGCTGGCAAATGAAAAAATGTATCGCACGGGTTACCTCAGCCTTACCCGCGGCGATGGTGGCCAGAACCTTATAGGTGACGAGCAAGGTGTTGAACTCGGGCTTATCCGCTCGCAGGAATTGCTTGCCGCCCGTCGTATTGACGGGGGAGAGCAGTTTTTTACTACTGCTCAGGACTTTGGGTATAGCAAAACTCCTGAAGAAACCATGAATGTGTGGGATAAAGAAAAATTGCTGAGCGATGTAGTGTGGGTGATACGAACGTTTAGACCTGATGTAATTGTTGCGCGGTTCCCGGAAGACGGCCGTGCCGGTCACGGACATCATTCCGTTAGCGGCATTATGGCCCGACTGGGATATGAATCGGCTGGTAAATCAAACCTGTTTCCCGAACAACTTAAACAGGGTGCTTCGGTATGGCAGCCTGTGAGGGCATTATGGAATACTTTCAACTTTGGCAGCAGCAACACTATTCGCGAAGGGCAATTTGCCTTGGAAGTAGGAGACTATATGCCATTGCTTGGCCAAAGTATGGGAGAGTTGGCAGGAGAAAGCAGAAGTCAGCATAAGAGTCAGGGTTTTGGTGTAAGCCGTCAGCGTGGCACCGCAAGTGAATATTTTGAAACCATTGGTGGCACAGCGCCGGCCAAGGAATTATTAGATGGCGTAAATACCGATTGGTCGCGTTTTGAAGGAGGAAGTGCTATAGCTACAAGTATCGATAAGGTGATGGCTGAATTTGATTTTCGTAATCCGGCAGCTTCTGTTTCCGCATTACTGGCCTTGCGCAAACAAATAAGGACACTGAATTTTGAGCCAGCATGGAAAATGCATAAGCTAAAGGCTATCGAAAAAATCATACTTGACTGTGCCGGTATTTATGCAGAAGCAACCGTAACCGAACCCTTTGTGATAAATGGCGAAGAAGTGCCGGTACGCTTGTTCATGATTAACAGAAGTAACATTCCGGTTACTTACAAAGGCTACACGCAAAACGGAACAAATATTTCGGTAAACGCAGATTTGCAAACCAACAAGCCATACAACGAACCCATAAAGATGGCATTGAATGGTGGCGTGATGCTTACCCAGCCGTATTGGCTTCGTGAAGCCCCTGTAGGTGCCATGTATCAGGTAAATGAACAGCAATTGATAGGCAAAGCAGAAAATGAACCAATCTCGCTTGCTCTTGAGATTGCTATTGCCGGCGAATCTTTTCAATTTGAAGTGCCTGTTCGCCATCGTTTTGTTGACCCCGTGAAAGCCGAACAATATCAGCCATTGTATCACACCGAGAAATTTTTGGTATCTAACGGTACCGGCTTATTGTTGTTTAGAAATAATCGCGCTGATAGTTTGACAATCGTTGTAAATATTTCTGCCTACACGGATGCCGATTTGAAGAATGCTACATTGGTGGTAGAAAGTAAGAAGACAGGATACGAACGAGTATTTAAGCTGCCTGCCGACAAAGCACAAAAAGGAATGGCCAAGGTGTACAGGGTAACTATTCCCAACTATTTGCGGCAAACACAAATGGAAAAAGATTATCTGACTATATCATTTATGCCCGGCGGTATCTATGGCGATCAATCTTTTCATAATGCCAAACGTACCATCGCCTACGATCATATTCCTACGCAAACCCATCATTATCTCGATCAATTGTCCGTGTTGAATATTGATTTGAAAACAACGGCAAAAAAAATCGGCTATTTGCCGGGTGCTGGTGATAAAACGGCAGAGGCACTCACCGCAATGGGCTATGATGTAACGCTAATAGGCCGCGATGATTTACGCGCCGAACGTTTGCGTCAGTTTGATGCAATAGTTACCGGTGTGCGGGCCTACAACATACACGAATACCTGGCCGAGGCGTATGTTGTTTTGATGGAATACATTGCTAATGGCGGAAAAATGATTGTGCAATACAATACCAGCAATTTTATCAGCACACTAAAAGGAAAAATTGCACCTTATGCATTTGATGTTTCCCGTACCAGAATTACCGACGAAAATGCACCGGTTCGATTCATGATTCCTGCGCATCCTGTGCTTAATAAACCCAACAAAATAACGATGGCCGACTTTGAAGGGTGGAGTCAGGAGCGCAGTATTTATCACGCAGGTAATTATGATTCAACCAAATTTGCAGCGCCGATAGCGTTTACCGACCCCGGCGAGAAGGCAGAATCCGGCAGCCTTGTAATAGCGCAATATGGGAAAGGTTATTTTATGTATACCGGTTTGGTTTTTTTCCGGCAATTGCCTGCTGCGGTGCCGGGCGCTTATCGTTTGTTGGCTAACATGATAGAATTGTAGGCATACCTAAAAAAGGAGCGAAAGTGTTTAAACTTAAGCGTCATGAAATTTTGTTGTTTTCCGCAGCTATCATTGGTTTGGTGCTTGGCAAACTCATCAAAAATTTTCGTTGGGGAATGCTTATCGGAATCCTGTTGGTTACCTGCTATGCTTTTCTGATACCAAAAGGTAAATCTAAAAATCGCTAAGACCATTTGCGCAGCTGTTGCAGGCTGGCTTTTAAATCACGTGGCAGTGGTGCTTCAATCTCCACATCTACCCCTTCTTGTGTAGTAAAGGCAATAGTTGCCGCATGTAATGCTGTCCTGTTTATTAATGGCTTTTCTTCTTCCTGATGTTTGCCCAAAGCATATTTATGCTTTACTGATGATAGCAGAAAAGGTTTGCCATCTCCATACACCGGATCAGCAACCAATGGCATGCCAGCGTGCCGCGCATGCACGCGTATTTGGTGGGTACGCCCGGTATATAGCTTAAACGCCATCCAGGCGTATTTGCCAAAATGTTCCAACAGCTTAAATCCGGTAACGGCTTCTTTGCCATTCGGGCTTGTAATCATTCTTCCATCATTAGCCGGATGAGTTGCAATGGGTATTTCAATCATTCCGGATTCATAGGGAGGCTGACCCATTACAAGTGCATTGTATATTTTCTCTACCGCGCGGCCTTCAAACAATTGCGACAAGTATTTATGGGCGTTGGCATCGGTGGCCCATAGCATTACGCCACTTGTGTCCTTATCTAGTCGGTGCACTACATACAATTCATCAAACTTTTTGCGAAGCCATTGCTTTACCGATGGAATCGTTTCATCATGCCTGTCAGGAATGGCCAGCATACCGGCCGGCTTGTTTACGGCTATCCATCCTTTGCCATTGGCTAATATTTCGGGTTGCTGCTGCACAGCGGCGAAAATAGGCCTTGGTTATACAATAAGGGTGATGAATATAAATCCATCACCCTATTGGCTAAGCAACACGTTTTAAGGTTAGGCTTTTCCCTGTAGTATTTTATTCCAGTACAGCCATGGCAAAACAAATTTCTTCAATAACCACATGGTCCATCTGGGTTTTGCCTGATTAATAGGGAAGGTCATTTTTGGTTTGTTGCTGTAGTCAAATTCGGCCAGCATCAACTTGCCATATTGTGTGGGTATGGGACATGCGCTATAGCCATCGTAACTTGCCTTACTCGTGGTGCCGTTCAGGTAGGCCATAATATGTTCCACCATTACCGGCGCCTGCTTTCTTATAGCAGCACCGGTGCGGCTTGCGGGCGCATTGCATACATCGCCACAGCTAAATACATTCTTAAAGCGGGTATGCTGAAATGTATGTTTATCCACTTCTATCCAACCGAGTGGTGTAGAAGGATCGGCCAACGGGCTTGTTTTTACAACATCAGGCGCGCTTTGTGGCGGTACCACATGAAGCATGTCAAAATGCATAGCTTCCTCCATGTTGCTACCGTCGTTATTTTTATAATATATGTTGTGGCCCGGTCCGTCTATGCGTGTTACGTTTTGCTTCAGGTGAATATGTACCCCGTATTCGTCGGCTTTTTCCTGCAATGTTTTTCGGTATTCTTCTACACCAAATAATATGCTGCCGCCAGATATAAAATGAACATTGCATTTGTCCAAAATACCCTGCTTGCGCCAATAGTCGCAGGCGAGCCACATAATTTTGTGTGGTGCGCCACCGCATTTTACTGGAGTAGGAGGGTTGGTAAATACTGCTGTGCCGCCTTTAAAGTTCTTAACCAATTCCCAGGTATATGGTGCGGTTTTAAACAGGTAATTGCTGGTTACATCATTTTTACCCAGTGTTTCTTTTAGACCTGCAATGTTGCCCCAATCCAATTGAATGCCAGGTACAACTATCAAAACAGCGTAACTATACTTTGCGCCACTTGCACAGGTTAGCGCGTTGTTATCGGGATCAAAAGTGGCAGCGGCGTCCTTAATCCACTTGGCTTGTTTAGGAATATAATTCACCTCGTCTTTTTCGGTATCGGCGATATTAAATGTACCGGCACCTACAAGTGTCCAAGCGGGTTGATAGTAATGCTTTTCGCTCGGCTCAACAATGGCAATATCAAGCCGCTTATTTTTTAATAAAAGTTTGGAAGCTACTGAAAGCCCGGCGTTACCTCCGCCAACGATAATAATTTGATGATGCGTCATGGTTGTTTGTTGTTTTATCAGGTTGGTTGTTCATTTTCCAACAGGATAAAAGTACCCCAACGCATCGGCGTGTACCGTGACGCGAGTCACAGGAGCAACTATTATTCGTCATCAGTGCTACCTAAATAGTCAAGCACATAATTACCAATATGCTTTTTACTTTCCCGCAGCTTTTTCGATGCTCTTGTATGTGTAATAAAGCCTATGATTAATACAATAAAGCTGACACCTATGAATATCCAGCCAATCAAATCGTTGAAACTGAAAGCTAGGGCATGCTTTACTGAAATGCCGGCCACAGCGAAGTACATAGCCGTGCGCAGGTAGCTGAGGGTAGTACGTTGAATGGCGAGGCGTGTTCGCTCCCAGGCAAGTTCTTCACGAAGAATGAGGTCTTTATTCATACCTCAAATATAGCCGGCGAATGTTGTTGGTTTATGGCTGCATCATTTGCACAAAGCGCTTTTTGCTATAATCAGTCATGCCCACATGCGTAAAACTCAGCTTGCCGCTTTCATCAAAAACAAAAGTGGCTGGTATGCCGGGCACGTTGAACAGATCGGGCAAATTGCCCACCACTTCATAAATGGGCATTTCGTACCCTTTCTTCGAAGCAAATTTTTTGGCCGTTTCAAATCGGTCATCAAGGCTTATGAGTACAAAAGCGGCATTGGGATTATTTGTCCCCTGGAACAGGGTTTGAATGGATGGCATTTCGGCCACACAGGGCGGACACCATGTTGCCCATAGATTAATAAAAACCTTCTTGCCTTTCAAATCGGCGGAGGTGAGGATATTTCCTTTAACATCCCTCAGCGTTAATTCCGGCATTGTTTTACTTGCCTGTTGAACTTCGCTACGATTATGGTCAGCCGAAGCGGAAACAGATTGCCCATTTTTATGAGATTTGCAACCCATAAAGGCAAATGCTGCTGCAAGAAAAAGGCTAAAAAGATGCCATGATAAACGCATGAAACAAAAAAAAGAAATTGAATGCTTTGCCAGTGTTAATTAACGGGCAATACAACATTCCGCATATTGCCCCCCGCTGCTATTCAGACGATTTTGGTGTAGCTTTTTTAAACATACCAAACATGACAGCCCCCATCGTACCAAAATAAACGGTGCTGTTAAATGGTTTAGAGGTAATAGCACAGGTGCCTGAACTACAACCAATTTGTTGCCAATACAGGTATCCAGCAACAGCGCCAATAATTGCGCCTATGATATATAGTTTATTGGCGAGTATCCAATTCTTCATACAATCTTTCTGTTTTGTGATGGGCAGATCTTTTTATCGGTCCGGTAGTACAGGATGCTGCTCCGCAGGTATTGATGCCAAGTAGTGCAAGTAGTCCAATAAGTCCTCCCAGCAAAGCCAACACATACTCGTGCAGCATCAAGCCCTGTATCAGTACCATGCTGCCTAACACCACCCTAATAATTCGCCCTGGGTTCCAGTTATACAATATTCTGTCTTTCATCAGGCTATTTTCTTTTCGAAGGAAGTCCAGGCACCACCATTATAACATTCAATGCCTTTCTGCTTAAGCATTTTTTGTGCCATGGCACTTCTTGCACCACTGCGGCATACCGTAATCAGCGGTTTCTTTTTGTCTTGCAGCGATTTAATGCGTGCGCCAATCTGATCAAGCGGAATATTTTGCGACCTGGCCAAATGTCCCTGACGATATTCATCTGCCGTACGTACGTCAATAACGATTGCTCCCTGATCCAGCAAGCTTTTATAGTTTATAGTATTGGCTGTGCCAAATACTGACTTTAATAGATTAAACATGACAATATATTTATAAGGAAAAGGGCAGAAATTTTCTACCCTTTTCATTTTGTTTATAACATAGTGGTAGGACAAACGTAATCGGTAATGGTAAACTTTCCGGACTCTTTAATAGCCTTAAAGCCACCATTTACATCGATGAGATTATCGTATCCACGGGCCCTTAGTATTGAGTTAAAAACCATGGAGCGATAGCCGCCGGCGCAATGCACAAAATAGGTTTTGTTCTTGTCCAGTTTTAGCATACTGTCGTTAATGAAGTCAAGCGGTGCATTCTCTGCATCCACAATATGCTCGCTTTTATATTCGCTTTCCTTACGCACATCTACTACTTCACCTTCTCCGTTTGCCAGTCTTTCGCTTAACTCTTCCGCGCTGATAGACTCAATGGTGTCAAGTTCTTTGCCTGCAGCTTTCCAGGCTTTAATGCCACCTTTTAGCATGCCGATGGTATAGTCGTAGCCCACGCGTGCAAGTCTGGTAATAACTTCCTCTTCACGGCCTTCTTCGGTAATCAACAATATCTCCTGCTTAATATCAGGTATAAGTGCGCCTACCCATGGCGCAAAATTGCCATCAATACCAATATTGATTGAATTAGGGATGAAGCCCTGCGCAAATTCCTGTGGAGAACGGGTATCCAGCATAATGGCACCGGTTTCATTGGCAGCAGTTTCAAAACCGTCGGGTGACAGCGCATGCTGACCTCTTTCCAGAACCTTATCAATGCTCTCATATCCCTGAATATTCATCATCACATTGAGCGGGAAGTAGGCTGGTGGTGGCATCAGACCTTCGGTCACTTCTTTTATGAACTGCTCGCGGGATAAGTCAGGGTTAAGCGCATAGTTATTTTTCTTTTGGTTACCCAAGGTATCCGTTGTTTCCTTGCTCATGTTTTTGCCACAGGCACTGCCGGCACCATGTGCAGGATATACGATAATATCATCGCTAAGCGGCATTATCTTGTTGCGCAGCGAATCGTACAGGTGAGAGGCCAGTTTATCCTGTGTGAGATCTTCTACAACTTTTTGCGCCAAATCAGGACGACCCACATCACCTATAAATAAGGTGTCGCCACTAAACAAACCAATTTGTTTGCCATGCTCATCAGTAAGCAGGTAACAAGTACTTTCCATAGTATGGCCAGGCGTATGCAACACCTTTATGGTAGCCTTACCTACGGTAAATATTTGTCCGTCTTCAGCAATTATGGCATCAAAGTTGGGCTTGGCAGTAGGGCCATAAACAATAGGGGCATCAGCTTTCTGACTTAGGTCCAGATGACCGCTTACAAAATCTGCATGAAAGTGTGTTTCGAAAACATATTTGATTTTGGCATTGCTTTTTTCTGCTCTCTCCAAATAAGGCTGCACTTCGCGAAGCGGGTCAATTACTGCTGCCTCACCATTGCTTTCAATATAGTAGGCACCCTGCGCCAGACATCCGGTATAAATTTGCTCAACAATCATATTTTTTAGATTTAGCTGTAAAATTGGAGTTTGCAAAACACTCAAATCGTGACATCCATCACAGATGCCTTTTTCTAGAGGTTAAGAATCTCAATTTCGTTTCGGTGTACCCTGATTTTACCTCTTTCGGCCAGTTTTTTTAGCAATCTGGAAATAACCTCGCGGCTCGAATTGAGTTCTTGTGCAATCTGTTGGTGGGTAATCTGAATTTGTTTGGTATGCATGGATTCAGCATGTTTTTTAAGATAAAACTCCAATCGTTCGTCCATGTTCCTGAAAGCAACATTATCCAACGTATGCAATAAATCATCGAACCTGTTTCGATAGGTTTGAATGACAAAATGATACCAGGATTTGTATTTGTTCATCCAGGATTCCATTTTATCAATGGGCACCATTAAAACCGACGTGTCGTTTACTGTTTTGGCACTGATGGTACTTTTTTCCTGCGCCACCATGCAGGTCATGCTAAGGGCACAGGCATCGCCGGGTTCAAGATGATACATGAAGAACTCGTTGCCTTCTTCATCTTCTCTAAACACTTTGATGAGCCCGTCCAATACCAACAAAGTACTTCTGATATACTGACCGGGATACATCAATACGGTATTGGCCGGCACTTCGCGTATTTCTGTATCGCTTTCTAATTCGTCCAGCAAGCCGGGTTCAAATGCCGAAAAGAGATCCTTGATCATGGTCATGCTATAAATATTTATTGTTAAACCAATTGTGGCTGTTTATCGCTACTCGGCGCAATACGTTTACGTTCGCCTATTTGCTGCCGCCACATGGCATAATATAGTCCTTTCTCGTCAAGCAAACTTTGGTGGTTGCCTGTTTCAATCACTTCGCCTTTCTCCAGTACATAAATTTTATCGGCATGCATAATGGTACTCAGGCGGTGAGCAATCATAATTGTAATCTGATTGCCGCGGCTGCTGATATCTTTTATCGTATTGGTTATGGCTTCTTCCGTCAATGAATCAAGCGCGGAAGTGGCTTCGTCGAAAATGAGCAGCGCCGGTTTACGCAGCAAGGCTCTCGCAATGGATAGTCGTTGTTTTTCTCCTCCGGAAATTTTTATGCCTCCTTCGCCTATCACGGAGTTGATGCCATTATCTGCACGATTGAGTAAAGTAAAACAAGCCGCCTTATCCAATGCATCAATCATTTCTTCGTCGGTTGCATCCGGTTGTACAAAAGCAAGATTCTCACGAATAGTGCCGGCAAATAGTTGGGTGTCCTGCGTTACAAAACCAATCTGTGCGCGCAAGTCATCCAGGTCCAAAGCGTGGCTATCTATACCATTATAAGATATAGTGCCTTCATTGGGTTGATATAGACCCACCAAAAGTTTTACCAAAGTACTCTTGCCACTACCTGATGGACCGACAAAAGCAATCGTTTCGCCATTGGAAGCCTGAAAACTTATGCTTTGCAGCGCCGGTAGCTGCGCCGATTGATGCTTGAAGGTTACATTATTATAGGCCAATGCTTTGATGGTTCCCAAATGCTCAGGATGGGCAGGAGTGGGCTCTGGTGATTTCTTCATCAGGTTGTCAAAGTTTTGTAGCGATGCTTCTGCTTCGCGATAAGCAATGATAATATTACCGATCTCCTGCAGGGGACCAAATATGAAGAAGCTATAGAATTGTAAAGTGATGAGTTCGCCAGTTGTCAGCACATCTTTATAAATGAGTAACATAAGCGTAAACATAATCACCTGTCGCAAAAAGTTTACAAACGTGCCCTGTACAAAGGAAAGCATGCGGATGCTTTTCACCTTGCGCAATTCAAGACCTAAAATTTTGTAGGTGTTGGCGTTCAGTCGTTTTATTTCCTGATCAGTTAATCCAAGGCTCTTTACCAGTTCGATATTGCGGAGACTTTCGGTGGTACTTCCTGCAAGTGCCGTAGTTTCTTTTACAATGTTTTTTTGAATGGATTTTATGCGTTTACTCAACGCACTGGTAAGCCAGCTTAACAACAGCACACCTACAAGGTATACCGGCACAATACTCCAATGTTTGCTAAAAGCAAATACACAAACGAATATCAATCCAATTAGTACGCCAAATACAAGATTGATAAAAAGGGTAATAAACCGTTCAGTATCCGAACGCACTTTGGTGAGGATACTTAAGGTTTCGCCGCTGCGTTGGTCTTCAAATTCAGCAAAGGGCAATTGCATGCTATGGCGCAAGCCTTCAGTAAAAATGCTGGCACCAAACTTCTGGATGACTACGCTGCTGAAATAATCCTGAAAAGCCTTGGCAATACGGCTGACCATTGCAGTGCCCACCAATAGCACGAGATAAAATAAAACGCCTTTAACAAATTCGGGTTGCGTATACGCCGACGCTTTATTGGCAAACTTGTCAATGAGTTTACCAAATATGAGCGGATCTATAAGCGAAAAAACCTGATTAATCGCTGCGAATGCAAGCGAAACAAACACCAGCCATTTAAATGGCCTTAGATAATGCAGCAAAATCTTCATTAGTATGGTTTGTCAATAATTGTGCTAAAATAGTATGCTGAAATTTTGTCATAGGATAAAGATGCCCGGATTGCTGCACAAACGTTAGATCTACTATTGGAATGTTTTATCATGTTCCCCAATTTTCTCTATCGAGGCTGCGATAATGAATAGCTTCTGCCACGTGGCCTGCCTGTATGTCGGTAGCATTATCCAGATCTGCAATGGTGCGGCTCACTTTTAAGATTCTATCGTAGGCACGTGCGCTGAGGTTAAGTTTTTCCATAGCGGTTTTCAGCATTTGCTGACTGGCATTGTCCAGCACGCAGATATTCTTCATAAGATTGGCACTCATTTGCGCATTGCAATACACTTCAGTTTGAGTGGCAAACCGTTTTTGCTGAATTTCCCTTGCTGCTATTACCCGTTCCCTTATCTGCGCACTTTTTTCGCTGTCCGCTATCCTGCTCAATTCGCTGAAAGGTACGGGTGTTACTTCTACATGCAGATCAATACGATCGAGTAATGGCCCGGATATGCGGGCGAGATATTTATTTACTACCCCCGGCCCGCAGGTACAATCTTTTTCCGGATGATTGAAATAACCACAGGGGCAGGGGTTCATGCTGGCAATAAGCATAAAGGACGCAGGAAAATCGATGGCCACTTTGGCGCGGCTAATGGTTACGCGCCTTTCTTCCATGGGCTGCCGCATTACTTCGAGCACGGTTCTTTTGAACTCTGGTAATTCGTCTAAAAAAAGAACACCGTGATGTGCCAGTGATATTTCTCCGGGTTGGGGATGGGTTCCACCACCCACAAGGGCTACATCGCTAATGGTGTGGTGGGGGCTGCGAAATGGCCGCTTGCTTACGAGGGTTGCATTCTCCGGCAGTTTGCCGGCTACGCTATGAATTTTGGTAGTTTCCAATGCTTCCTGCAAGCTGAGTGGCGGCAAAATTGTAGGCAGTCGTTTGGCCAGCATGGTTTTTCCGGCGCCGGGAGGCCCGATCAATATGGCATTATGTCCGCCGGCGGCAGCTATTTCCAGTGCACGTTTTATATTTTCCTGACCCTTTACATCTGCAAAATCAATATCAAAATTGTATTGTGAGTCGTAGAATTCTTCGCGGGCATTTACCACAGTGGGTACAATGGTAGTGCCGCCACCCAGTAAATCTATCACTTCGTTTATATGGCTTACGCCATACACGTCAAGGTTATTTACAATGGCGGCTTCTCTTGCATTATCGCGTGGCAAAATAAATCCCTTAAATCCTTCTTTGCGTGCCTGTATGGCAATGGGTAGTGCGCCTTTTATGGGTCTTACTTCGCCGTCGAGGCTTAGCTCACCCATAATTACAAAGTCTTTTAGTTCATCTATAAATGGCACTTGTTCCGAAGCAGAAAGTATGCCTACAGCGATAGGTAAATCGAAAGCGGTGCCACTTTTTCTGATATCGGCGGGCGCCATATTTACCACCAGTTTTGTACGTGGCATAGTGTAACTATTGGCCTTAATAGCACTCTCTACCCGCTGCATACTTTCCTTAACGGCGCTATCGGGGAGGCCAACAATAACTGATCCCGGAAGCCCCTGATTGGTATGATCTATTTCGATAGTGATGGTAACTGCATTTACACCAAATACCGCGCTGCCGTATGATTTTATGAGCATGGATAAAGGATTGATGCTCCAATGTAATGCATATCTGTGATTGTAGGATACTAACCGTTTTACAGGGTTTTCAGATATTCAATAACAGCCCAGCGTTCGTCATCAGAAAGTTTATCCCCAAAATAATGCCCGTGATTGCCATAACCGCGAAGGGTAGTGTTGTAGGTGCTTTTGGTATATTGTTTGTCTTTGGCCTCATATTCCCATCCCACAAATTGATAGTTGTATTGTGGGTTATCAAAATTACGTTCCCAGAAAGTGGGCCTTTCCTTACTGTTGAGCAGGGTATATAAATTGGGAACACTGCCGTTGTGCAGATAGGGTGCCGTTACCCAAACGCCGTCGAGGGGAGGAGCGATATAGCCGTTAAAAGGTTCGAGCTTAGCCGGGCGATCGCCCATGGTAAACCAGCTTTTACTGAACCATTCCAAATATGGTTTACTGCTGAAATTACTGGTAAGCAATGCACTGTCGGTCTTAATGATATGCGATGGTATCAGCAAATTGG
The DNA here is from genome assembly GCA_024643625.1 of Chitinophagaceae bacterium. Lineage (GTDB taxonomy): Bacteria > Bacteroidota > Bacteroidia > Chitinophagales > Chitinophagaceae > Phnomibacter. Next base: position 10,337 of record JAHEMO010000010.1, on the reverse strand, counting down.
GATACCCGGCTACATGGCCATATGTGCCATGGCATTTGCTGCAATTTTTTTCAAAAATTGACTGACCTGTCAAAGCCCTCGATTCATTAATTGGTTGCGGGTATCGTGGTGGTTCTATGGCGTAAATAAAGGCCAGCACATCATCAAAATGGGAGAGTACTTCGCTTGCTTCGCTGGTGTCAGATACTGTAAGCAAATTAGCCGCCATTAAAAACCGGGAAAAATCGCCGCGGCCAAAGCCGTTGTAAAACATGGCATTCTTTTTTTTGAGTAACCACCATGCAGGCACATCGGTTGGTATCACCTCATCAGGTATTTGAATGGCTGGCTTTTCGCGCCACAAGAAACTTGCCGGATCGCGATGGGCAGCCAATACTGCGGTGAGTTTGTCTGCAATATTTACGCCTTTTGATGCCGTAACCAAATAGGGAAATGCAGCTTTGCCGGCCCTTATCAGGTTTGTACCCGACGCACGCTCTTCTTCTGATGCTAATACTTTCAGGGCAAGCTCGCTCATTTTAAGCGATGCATCCTGCGGCATGGTGTAGTCGCTAAGGCTATTACCCAACCCCACAATTACGCTATCACCCCAGGTTTGTGCGTGGCAAAAAAGACAGTTTGGTACTATGATATCGGCTCCGTTTGGTGCCTGTACCCGTGTAAAATCATAAGGAATGCCGGTATTAAGACCCTTTCGGTTCAAATCGGGTTTAGGTGCCTGAAATTTTTGTGCCCGCTTATAGATGGAATACGGCACTCCACTTTTAATGTAATTTCCCGTTACCAGGTAATCATATCCAGTAACTGCGTTGCCGGGATGCTGCGGGTTGGGTGCAAGTTTCTGGGGCTCGGCATACAAATCAACCGAAGATAATTTGGCTGCGCAGGCCCAAAAAATCATAATGCCACTGTAAACAATTATTGTAGTCCACTTTATCATCAGGTATATAACATTTAAATATGCGCATAGTTTATCAATACGGCAGCTACGCCCGTCAAGCTATATTTCCGGTAATCTTTTTGATGGCCCATTAGTAAAGAGATGAAAATATATTGTAACGAAACCGGCACGCCCGGCGTTTAACCTGCACAAACACACACTGTACCCCACCAAAATTTTGTAACCAAACCAAAGAAGCAATTATGAAAAAACTATTGACAGTAGCACTTGCATCGGGCCTGCTTAGCTTAGTGGCTTGTGCCCAAAACAGTGTAAAAGGCGATGGAAATCTTAAAACCGAATCAAGAAATATTAGCGGATTTACAGGTGTATCTGCAGCCGGCAGCATGGATGTGGAAGTATCTACAGGCAGCGGCCACAACGTAGAGATAATGGCTGATGCAAACTTGTTGCCCTACATTGAGACTACAGTAAAAAATGGCGTTTTGCGCATTGCGCAGAAAAACAATTATAACCTGCGGGCAACCAAGGGCATAAAGGTTCGGGTGCAAATGCCGCAGGTAGCTTCAGTAAGCGTGTCTGGTAGTGGAAATGTAATGAGTTCCGGTGTGCTGAAAGTGGAGAATGATTTTAGCGTGAGCGTAGCCGGTAGTGGTACTTGTAAAATAAATGTGAGCGATAATGCCAATGTAAAGGCATCAATAGCCGGCAGTGGCGATATTATGATGCGCGGCGCAACGGCAAAACTTGGCGTAAGTATTGCCGGCAGCGGAAATTTTAAAGGATACGAGTTGGAAGCCCAAACTGCAGATTTGCGCATCAGCGGCAGCGGCGATATTCAAACCAATGTTACTAATAGTTTATCGGCTTCTGTTGCCGGCAGCGGCAACGTAAAGTATAAAGGAAGTCCCGCAACTTCTTTTAAAGCCAGTGGCAGCGGTAATATTTCAAAAGCCAATTAAGCGCATAACACACTCGCGTCGCACACCAACACCACCTTACAGCGTTTGGCCTTTTAATGTTTGGCTGATCGCCTGATCCATCAGCCGCTCTGCATAGGGGCGGCTGATTTCATTTAGCGCTTCAATTTTTTCCTGTATCAGATCTTTGGCATCCATGGTTAGTGCCATTTGTAAATTTTGCATGGCAGCCGCGGTTTCCCGCAGTTCTGCAGCAGATAGCAGCGATGTATTTTTAGTAATAAAATTTTCCGTGGTAGACAGTAGTTGCTCACCTTCTGTTCTCGCTTCTACCAATGCACGGGTGGCGATATCGTCTTTGGCATGTGTAATGCTATCCAGCAGCATTTTTTCCACCTCATCGTCAGTAAGGCCATACTGCGGCTGCACTTCTATTTGCTGCGACACACCACTGCGTAATTCTTTGGCACTCACTTGCAAAATGCCATCAGCATTTATTAAGAAGCCAACTTCTACTTTGGCTAAGCCGGCAGGCATACCGGGAATGCCGGTGAGGTTAAACTCTGCTAGTTTGCGGTTGTCTTTTACTAAATCTCTTTCGCCCTGAAATACACTGATGCGCATGCCGCTTTGCCCATCTTTTTGCGTAGTGTATTGTCTTGATGCACGGGTAGGAATTTTTGCGTTTCTCGGTATCAGTACATCCATTAGTCCGCCCATGGTTTCAATGCCAAGGCTTAGTGGTGTAATGTCAAGCAATAAAATATCGCGGTTATTACCCGCCAATATATCGGCCTGAATGGCTGCGCCTAATGCCACTACTTCATCAGGATTCAATTCATCGTGTACTGTTCGTCCAAACAATTCGCTTACGGCCTTTTTCACCAGGGGTATTCTTGTACTGCCGCCTACCATTACTACCTCATCAATGGCATCGGCTGCCATACCGGCATCCTTTAAAGCCTGATGGCAGGCGGCAAGTGTGCGTTCAACAAGCGGTTGAATTAAGGCGTTGAATTTTTCGATGGACAATTCAAGCCTGTCGCCATTCAAGTCTGTTGCAAAATTTTGCGATGTTGATAATGCCTTTTTTGCTTCTTCCGACGCAAGCCTCAATTGCTGCATCAGTTGCTTGTTCTGTTTTATTTCATCGGGTTGGATACCTGCCTGCGCCAACCAGTAATTAAGGATTACCCGATCAAAATCGTCGCCGCCCAAATAGGTGTCGCCATTCGTGCTTAATACTTCAAATACACCATCATGAATGTGCAATACCGAAATATCAAAAGTGCCTCCGCCCAAATCATAAACAGCTATTGTTTTTTCTTCGTTAGCGTGCAAACCAATACCATAGGCAAGGCTTGCTGCAGTGGGTTCATTCACAATGCGGAGCACATCTAATCCGGCAAGTTTACCGGCATCGCGGGTAGCCTGACGCTGTGCATCGTTAAAATATGCCGGCACAGTAATTACAGCTTTTGTTACCGGTGTTTTCAAAATATGTTCGGCGCGCTGTTTTAGTTCCTTTAAAATGTAAGACGATAATTCTACAGGAGAATAAAATGTATTGCCTACCTGCACTTTCACCAGACTATCGGTGTCATCGTCGTGTACTTTGTAGGTAAAATAATCGGCATGATCCTGTACATCCTTATAGCTTTTGCCCATTAACCGTTTAGCACTAAAAATGGTGCGCTCCGGTTCCGACACCAGATATTCTTTGGCCTCTGCACCAACTGTAACCATGCCGGTTTCGCCAAAATGAATAACCGATGGTACCAGGGAAGCACTATCGTGCTCTTTTAAGGCAATCGCATGTTTCGATTCAGGATGAATAATAGCCACAAGACTATTGGTGGTGCCTAAATCAATACCCACAATCATTTCGCTTTGCTGCAGACTTCCGGTTGCTATATTAATACCAATTTTTGCCATGTTGCTTTATTTGCGTTTGCGCGCCGCAATATAGAACAGCGGCAGGGCCTGATGGTTCTGATATCAGGAATAACCCCGCCGCTGTTGCGCATTTTAGGTATTAGTTAAGACTGCCGCAGTACTAGCGCAGAATAACCATTTTGCCGTACCCCTTTTTAAAGTATTGATCGGTTACATCGGCGGCCTGTTGATCGTAACCATCATTTAGCCTGAACCTGTCCAACTGTTGTCCGTTGAGGCTGCTAACTACACGGTAGAGATATACGCCATTGGCAAGTTTTTGGCCATAGGTATCTGTACCATCCCATTTATACTCCGTTATGTTAGTGCCAATATGCAGATCGCCCAATTCAGCCGCAGTAATTTCTCTTACAATTTTTCCCGTAACACTGAGTATCTGAATTTTGAATTCCTGTGGTATTTCGGTACCGGTAATGGTAAAAACAAATGCGGTTGAAGTGCTGAACGGATTGGGATAATTCATGAGGTTGCTAATCATGGGTTTATTGAATACCCTGAAAGCAATGCGGTAGCTCAATTTTCCGGCAGGATTGCCTACGCGATCTTTACCTCTTACCACCAACTGATACTCGCTATTCTCCGTATCCTGTGTAAGTGCCGGTACAAAGTCAATGATAGCTTCATTTTTCCCGGTGGCAGGGTCTCCGGGCGTAAACTGCAGGGTATCGGTGCCCCAACGGTATAGCCTTGGCGTATTGCTACCGGGGAAATACAGCAGCACTTCCATATCGGCAGTATCATTTAGTGCAAGAAATCCGTTTTCGTCTTTCAATATCATTTGCACATGAGGCTTAGCAGAAACAATATCACGGTTCAAAATATGTTGCCCGTCAAATGTTACATCCAATACCGGATTAATATCATCCTGCAACACGGTAACAGATTTGTACAGGAAGTTATTGATAAAGGTTTGCTCCGGTTGATCATTGTCGGGGTTAGCGGCCACATACAGCGTGTTTAGTCCTTGCTTGCCTGCGCTCGGCCATGCAATACGAATGGTATCCGTTTGCCCCGGCTGCAAGGGTTTCAAGCGCCTGTGCGGAATATTGACAATTGAATTGTTAGCGGCAGTAAGGGTACTTTTTACCAGAATGCTATCAAATGCCTTATTACTGATATTGGTAAAGGCTATACCTAATTGAATAGGCTGCCCTTCGGGAATAGAATCTGTTTCACTCAGGAAAATATTACCGGCTAATGCACCTTCAGGAACAGGATCATAAAACAAACGCCAAAAGCGTAGCTGGTAGGGCGTACCGGCTGTAGAATCGGCGTTACGCATGGCTAAACGCAACTGTGGGTAGAGGGTAGGATTGATATCGCTGATATCGTTTACCTTCTCGTTTATACCATAGGTTCTCAGTATCGATTCGCTTCCCGTTCTTGAAATGCCTATTAAACTGATACGCACCGATTCATTGGCAGGCGTTTCATCGCTATTGCCATCCCATCGCATGGTTTTCCAAGCTTTGGCGGGGCCAAAAATGGGACTGCTAATAAAGCCTACCGTGTCGCGGGTTGTGGCAAAAGTGTTCATCTGTACCCGATCGAATATGCCTTCGCTCATGCGTGTAACAGGCGTAAAGCCGTTGTCATTCTTTTTGAAGAAAAATACAAAGGTTCGGGCACGGTTAAAGGAATCAATTGCCGCAAAACCTGCATTCTTAAACCGGTGATACAAGGTATTGCCGGCACCAAAGTATTGCTCGTCGTTTTTCCAGATAGGAGCATAGGTTTCCTGATCGTATGGCGCATCCAGAATCTTGCGAACAATTACATAATGTCCGTTGGGTATCTGATCGAAAAACTGCATCATCCGGCGCCTGTTTGCTGTATCTCTGTCATCCCATTCATAATTGTATTGACGGGTAACATTGGGTACGCAGGTATTATTGCCACTGCCAAATGCACCACCGGGATAGTTTCGCCATGGCTTAAATCCATTTGGTTCAAACACATTGAAAATAAGGCTGTGACCCACACATGCACTAGCCGACAGGACACTGCCGTTTATGATTACACTAAAATCATTATCCTCCGTACCGCTTGTTGGGTAAATACTGTGATTAACGAAAACATTGTTGGATACATCACCAAAGTTCCAGCGACCAGTAGTTGAATCTACTTTGATTCTTGTGTTGGTACTTTGCAGGTGTTGCCATTTGCTTTGTTGCCCAAATCCGGTTTCGGTTCCACTGATATATTTAAAACTAAATTGATTCCATCGGGTAGGAGGGTTGTTGTTTTCCACCGTACCTACGCGCCAAAACCAGGTAGAACTATCGGGTAAACTGATACCCGGTGCATAGCGCACCACGCCGCCAACAGAACTAATATCAGCGGTTCTTTTGGCAGGTGAATTAAATAATGATGTGGTATCCATTTCGAACCTGTAAGTCGCCCTTTCTGCCAAAGCATTTGCCGTAGAGGCCGTAAGGGTAACTGTATTGGTATTTATAATGGCGAAATTGTAGGGGTATACCGGTCTTATTTCATTTTCAAATATGGCAAAGGTGGCTGTGGCAGTATTGTTCAGCTCGCTCATTTCATCAATGGTGCTGTTGGCATCAAGCGTTACTTCCAGTTGATTGTTGCCTTTGTCTCGTTCGGGCAAAATGGGAAGGCTAATCTTAAGGCTATCTTCAAATAAAGGTGCTTTTATCTTTTGCTGATACACCGTTTCAGTGGATCCGGTTGGATAGAAAGCACTTGGCGGATATTTGCGGTTGATACGTACCACAAAGCTGTCGGTAATGGCTTTGCCAATATTGATGAGCCGCACCTGCACCGAAAATGTTTGTTCTGCTATAGAAATGAAACTTGGATTGATACGAATGTTACTCGTTTCAATACTATAATCAGGCTTTGCTTTGACATTTATTTTCAACACCGGGTCGCCATGCAGTGTTTGTTGTTCAGCATGTATGCGACCAATAAAACTATTGGCACCAAATCTGTCGTAAGTATAGCGAATAGCATCATTAATATTTTTGCCCAGATTGTTGTTGAAGGATTGGCTGCTTACCGATCTGTAGAAGCCATCGGAATAAATACCGAGACCATTTACCAGGCCAAAATGCGTGCTGGCTATCAACGCAATGGCGCCACGGTTATTGGCAAATACATAGCGCTCCGAAATGGTGTTAAGTTGCTCTAACCTTCCGGTATCAAAAGTGAAAAAATTGCCCGCATTGCACCCATTCAATAAAAATACCGGGTACTTATTGGGATTGTTATATTGATTGGGATCATCAAGGTTATAATCGAGTGCCGATGCACTGCTATGACCAAAATAGGTCATAAGGCTAAAGCCTTCGGCAAACAAATTATTCAATTGCTCACTTTCAATGGTGCTGGCTGTGGAGCTATTAAATTTATTGAACGTCGTCACTTTACCACCATACATAGTGTCTGATATCAGGCGCTCATATAAATTCATGTAAGGACGTATGAGCGTTTCTGTTCCGGCATCGTTAGCACCTACCACATGCACTACGTTTTTCTTCCATAAATTTTCCTGTTGACTTACATCGGTGTTGGCTTGCTGTGCCTCGTACGTTTTTAGTTTATTGAGGTAAATATTTACTTCTTCATTACTGATAGCATTAATGCGACCAATAGGTGTTTGGGTTACGGCAGTAAGATCATCGGAAGCCAATAGGTTGTCCGAAGCAGGATATCCATAGGTGGGTATCAGTTGTAGTCTCGGTGCTTTGGGGTTCGATTCGAATGCACGATACAGGTCGTAGGTGACGCCTTTGCCAATAAGCAGGCAGCCGGCTGGTTTTACACCAAAATTTTGTCGCGCATAACGCAAAAAGTTTTTAATGCTTAGCGGATGTGTTTTAATACCAAATGCAAACTGATCCGTCAATTCATTAATATCAAATATTTTGGCATTGTAGCCGCCACCTGCAGCTGAAGCCCGATAATTACGATAAGCATTCACAGCGCTGGCACTACCACCTATTAAAAAAGGATGACTGATAATAATAAAGTTGGCTTGGTTAGAAGCGACGCCAAAATTAAAAAATGCCTTTTGCTGCAAACTGCCGATGCTTGTGGCAACACCGGCCTGTTGCGCTACGATGTACATTCTTTTATCCGTACTTGATGCCGGGATAAGGTATCGAAAACCATTGCCATTGGCTTCGCCAATCATGCGTGTAGCTGATACCGGATCATACAACACCGGGGCAAGACCTCCATTGTTGATGCCCGTTATAGCAATATGTTGCGCATTGGCGGAGGCAGGCACAAATATTTCCATAGTGCCATTCCCTGAAGCGTCAGGCAACGCGGGATAGGTGAGTTCTGCAAAGCTAATCACCACACGGTCAAAATTATTGGCCGAAAGATTTTGCACCGATAGGGTAGTAGTGTTGCCTTGCAATAGTGAAGGGTTTACATTGCTATTGGTAAGCGAAACCACCTGCAAACTTGTAATGCTTGTTTCTATAACAGGCGTATTGCTAATGGATAGCTTCACCTGCCGGTTATTCTGCGCCGAGCCCGCCATTAATACTTTTAATTGTGCTGATGGGCCGCCGGTATAAGGATTTAAATTTTGAAATCGTCCCTGCTCATTAATAATAGTGACGCCCTGCAATGTCTTTGGAAAAATATCTTCAGAAGAAAGCATTTCACCTGCCTCGAAGGAAGAGGAAAAAACATCCTCGCCAAAATCCTGATAGACGCCTCGATTAACATAAGGAACATTTAAGCCACTGAAAATATAGTTGTACCGCGATTTGCGCCACACATAGGGTTGTATAGCTATGCCAGAACCTGCTGAACCATTATTTACGGAAGTATAACGACTGTTGGTGCCTGCCGTATTGATGGTTAGAAAAAATGCTGCGGTATCGGTAAACAAACTACGCGTATCATCTGCCTGCGTTGCTGCATCACGAAACAGTGGACGATCGGGCTTGCCATCATTTGCAGCACCGTAAAATTCAATAAAATCGGTGGCCCCAAACAATCCAGTTGCTTTACTTACAAATAGCGGCACTTGTTGCCCGTTTCGCCACAATTGAAAATGCTCGGCAAAGGAGGTCCCAAGACCTGCTGCATCAAGCACATTTTTATTGATGCGATAAAAACCGCTCTTACCAACGGTAAACTTGTAGTAGTTCTTGTTATAATCAATCCACTCATTGTTGAACTGACTAAACGCAGGTCCTGCTGCCAAACAAAGCAGCAGCATTGCTATGCTATATGAAAGATATTTGTTCATTGCTTTTCTTTCCTCCTAAAATCAATCGACAACGAAATAACATGGGTATACAAGGGTGATGACTGGTTGGCGAGATTTGAAAATGCGTAATCAATCTGCACATTGTTTATCCTGAAGCCAGCACCAAGTGCCGGTTGAAAAATCCACACTTTCTGCTGATTGGTAGTATCGCCATCTTTTAGTGCCTGCTGAAAATTGCCAGCACCTGCGCGTACAAAAAAAGTGCGGTTTACGTCAAGCTCTAATCCTACCCTTGGATCAATACTTACAAAATCGGTACTGATAACGGTATTCCTTTTACCATCAAATGTGTTGTCCAGTTGTAATTCGGCAAGCAAAGATGTTTTAGCACCAAAAGCAAATTTGTATGAGCCTGCCAGTAAAAGTCTTGGTGCCGTAAGTTCGGTGCTTTGTTGCGGTATGTCGTTATTGGCCAGATATAATGCCTGTTTTTCTCTTTCTGTAAAGGTAAACGACCAGGTGTTGAAGGTTGATGTTGCATCGCGCAACACTGCCGCGAGTGCCCAACGATCTTTGCTATACTGTGCACTCAGGTCGATGCCAAAGCCCCAGGCTTTAGCAAAACTTCCTATGTTGCGATGAATAATTTTTGCATTACCGCCGATAGAAAAATCGTGGTCGTCCGACTTGGCAAAACTTTGCGCAAATGAAAAAAGCAGCGCGTAGTCCGCACTGGAAAAGGTTTCAATATTGTTGTAGTTAACCGAGCCATCGGGTTCCACCAAATAGAGCGTATTGGGAATATCGTCTACGCCAAAGCGCATCAACGAAATACCAATGGATCGTCCCTGCTGTTTTACGGGAATGGCAATGCCTGCAAAATCATATTTGCCAATACCGGCAAAGTACTCGGCATGCATTACGGATAAGGAAGGGTCTTCTGTAGTTTGGGTAAGCCTCGAAGGGTTCCAATAACCCGCAGTGCCACCGGTAACGGAGGATGCATTAGCGCCACCCATACCCAGTGCCCGGGCACCTGCGCCAATGTTTAAAAATTCGTTGGAGTATTTGCGGAACTGTGCCTGCGCTGTCCCTGCTACAAAGCATACCATAACCAGTAGCAAAAACCGGCTGTAGCAGGCTAATAATGTTTGACCTCGTATCATGTATATGGCTATTGTTCCGTTTTAATGTTTATCTGTATCCTGCTATCCAGTTCCACGCTTGCATCTGCGGCAGCCTCTGCGCGTTTGCGAATATCCATAATAGAACCTGTTGTTCCCGTTATCCAAACCTTCCTTCCCGTTTTGCCACCGGTATTCATATACAAAGTTCCGAATTGAATGGCCGGCACCACGGA
>JAHEMO010000150.1 GCA_024643625.1 Chitinophagaceae bacterium | reverse complement strand
CATAGCCCAGTGATTCCTTGTCATCATTTATATATCGCACTTGCTGATAGATAAAATTTACCCCTGCTCCGGCAATGAAGTTGGGCTTTACACGGTAACCCACCTGTGGGGACACATTTACGAATGTAAAATTGCCGAAAGATGCGCCAAGGTTACCACCAAAAACTAGTTTGGAAGGATCGAAACCTTTTACGGGTTCTTCTTCCGATTGGTAGGTGGGGGCAGGTACACGCTGCGCATGAGCGCTTAACATCGTTAATGCAAATACGGTGGCAAGGGTGAGCAAATTAAATTTCATCGTCACTGAAGATTAGGTTACAGGGCTCAAATATAATTGTATTGACGCGGCAATTGTCTGGCAAGCCACGACGCTCAATCTGCTCCACCTTTTCTTTTGTTAAAAGCCTGCCAATAGTGATGGTTGACAAATGCCGGAAAATGGTTTTTCTATATTTACGAAACATTTCGTACAAAATCTTCGCAACATGAAAACTTCAGTGAATCGTTACCCGGAAATGGTATATCGCGCTGCATCCTGTCTATTGGTAATTACCATGATGATGGCCTGTAATGCAACTGCTCAAACCACAGAGGAAAAGGCGCAGAGGGGCGACCAAAGGCCACAGAAAAGTGCATTGGAGCACCAACAGCATGCCATGGAAAAGGCTGAGTTGGAAATAAGCCGGGCGATGGTAGAATTAAAGCAGGCACATCAACAGTTAATAGAAAAGGAACTGCCCAAAATAAAGGCCGAGATGGAAAGGCAACTTGCTTCAATTGACAAAGAAAAAATTCACAACGAGATGATGGCCGCCAGGCAAATGCTGCATTCCGAAATGAAAACATTGGAGAATATAACGCTGGATGCAGCAACCCAAAAGAAAATAGCCACCGAAATGAAACAGGCTATGCAGCATGTGGAGAAGGAGATGGGACAGGCTCAAAAGGCTATGGCGGAACAACTGGCGCAGACCCGGGAACAACTCAAATCACTTGATGTAGAAAAGGAAGTGAGGCTGTCCATGGAAAAAGCAAAAAAGGATTTGGAACATGCAACAGCCGATTTGAAACTTATGAAAGAAGGATTTGACTTACTGAAGGCTGATGGGTTGATAGACAAAGGCATGAAGGAAATTGATATTGACTACAAGGGCGACGATTTATACATCAACGATAAGAAACAGAGCCCTGCTGCAAGCGAGAAATACCGAAAGTATTTTAAGCGGGACAAGCAGTAGCTGCTGCAGAATGCTGGTAGTGTTGTTTAAAAAGGAGGTAAGCTTTTGCAAGCCTCCTTTTTGTATGTTGGTTATGCCACCACATCTTTGCGGCTATGCATCCACGTGCCATTTCTATTGATGAATATGATTATCAGCTACCGGACGAGCGAATAGCCAAATATCCGCTTCCGCAACGCGATGATAGCAAGTTGCTGGTGTACAACAGCGGTAAGGTTTCTCAGGATAGTTTTCGGCGGATTCACGATCATCTGCCTGCTAAAAGCCTGCTGGTGTTTAATAATAGCAAAGTGGTAGAATGTCGTATGCATTTGCAAAAACCTACCGGTGGCATTATTGAAGTATTTGCATTGGAACCGGCTGCAACTTCGGGAGATATGGCCGCAGCTATGTCGACTGCCGGCAGCATAACTTATAAGTGTTTGGTGGGTGGTGCAGCCCGCTGGAAGCCCGGTCAACAGTTGCATAAAGAGATATGGCATAATGGCAATAAGCTCTCCATTTTTGCAGATTTGGTTTCCAAAGTTTCCGATGGGTTCATTATCCGGTTTCATTGGGATCCCGCACATTGGCGTTTTGTGGATGTGCTGCATGCTCTGGGAGAGTTACCTATACCTCCGTATCTGAACAGAGATGCTGAGCCAATTGACGATATCCGATATCAGACCATTTATGCCAGAGCTGAAGGAAGCGTAGCTGCACCTACGGCAGGCTTGCATTTTACCACGGCAGTTTTTGCAGCATTGGAGCAGGCCGGCGTTCAAAAAACTTTTACTACGCTGCATGTAGGCGCGGGGACGTTCTTACCGGTTAAATCGACTACCATGGAGGGGCATGACATGCATGCCGAATATCTTGAGGCCACCACGGTCTTACTTGATGAATTGATTGACAATAAGCGGATCATACCAGTAGGCACCACTGCTATGCGCACATTGGAAACGTTGTATTGGATGGGTGTAAAAGCAAATCTTAATCCTGACGCAACCATGTCAATGTTGGAGGTTACGCAATGGGAACCTTATGATAACGCTGAAAGTAATTTGCCTGATAAAAAGGAAGCTTTGCTGGCGCTGAAGCAATGGATGCTTGCGCACGAAACCACAACGCTAATTGCCAGAACGAGCATACTGATAGCACCGGGTTATAAGTTCAGAATATGTAACGGGTTGGTCACCAACTTTCATCAGCCTAAAAGCACGCTGTTATTGTTGGTAAGTGCATTAATTGGCGATAACTGGCATAAGGTGTACGACCATGCCCTGCAAAACGATTTTCGCTTTTTAAGCTACGGCGACAGTAGTCTTTTGCTTCCCTGATTTTGCTTCCTTCATCAAGGGCATTTCCACCTTAAATACGCTTCCTTTACCCAAAGTACTTTCTACTTTAATGCGGCCTTTGTGGGCATCAATAATGGATTTTACATAGCTCATGCCCAATCCAAAACCTTTTACATTATGAAGGTTGCCCGTATGGGCGCGGTAAAACTTTTCAAATACCCGCTTTACCGATTCGCGACTCATACCTATGCCTTTGTCTTCAATGGCTATTACCAATTGCCGGGGTGTGCTATGCGTGGTAATGGTGATGTCTACTTCTTCATCGGAATACTTAATGGCGTTGTCTATAAGGTTGTTCAGCAGGTTGGTGAAATGGTTTTCATCTACAAAAATCAGATCATGTCCGGCATTAAGCCTCAGCGTCATTTTACCATTACGCTCTTTGATAATGAGGTTATAGTTATCTGCGGCTTTTTGTACCAGATCGTGTGCATGTGTTTCGGTCTTGTTTAAGGTAAACTCCTGCTTTTCCAGCGCCGCGGCCTGCAGAATTGTTTCTACATGCTTGTTCATGCGCTTGTTTTCATCTTTGATGATGTTGCGGAAGTATGACAGTTTCGATTCGTCTTGTAGTACCTTTTGGTTGTTGAGTGCATCAACCGCAAGCGATATGGTAGCGAGTGGGGTTTTAAACTCGTGTGTCATATTATTGATGAAGTCACTTTTGATATCGCTTATTTTTCGCTGATTGACAATGATGCGCAGGCTTAAGAAAAAGGCCATCATTATGATAAGCGTAAAGCCAATGGCGCCCGACATTTCCATATAACTCTGTCGTACTACAATGTCCCGGGCATTTGGGATGGCCACCACTAGTGTTTCATAGCTATTGGTTTCGGCCAGTACGGTATTCAGTGGCGGATCGAGCGGATAACGGAAAAAAACATTATTAACTGTATCCGTACTCAGTACCTGAAAATTTGGCGACAGCATTTCGTAGGTAAGCTTCATGGTATTCAATACCGCAAACTCAAACTGCTTGATGGGTAGTTTATCTTCCGAAAATGCCTGTTGTAATTTTTCTCCTATTTCAAAAGCGGTGTAGCGTTCGCTAACCTCGGGTATGGTTATTGGGTCTATCAGCAGGGTAGCATCGCCAAGCGATATGGTACGCTTTGATTTGCGTACCACAGGCATAAGGCTTGTGGTTTGGCTTATTTCTTTACCAACCTTATCAATGCTGTTTGAAATGTGCTGGATGAGTTGTTCTTCCTTTATCAGCAACAGATTTTGCAGCCAGTTGTACTGGATATAAATTAAACCAATAAGTGAAATGGTCATCAGGCCAATGACCAACGGCATAAACTTTTTAAACGACATAGTAATTTATTCTACAACCCCGGCAAGCGATAAAACTATTGCAGAAGGGCTTTGGTAAGGTATATCGGCCAATCTTTAACGTGTTAGTTACAGGTAGCAGTTGTGAAGTAATACCTTAAAAATCATGCGTTAGCCGTTTGATTTGCGGCAAGTTTTGTACTTTCCTCTCTACAACTGTTATGGAAACAACGCAAACTAATGAGCCTGCAGCAGGAAGGCTGCTTATTTCCGATCCGTTTTTGCGCGACCCTAATTTTAGCCGCACGGTAGTTTGTCTTTGTGCGCATAGCGAAGAGGGTAGTGTGGGGTTTGTGCTTAACCGACCCTATCAGCAGCAGCTGGGGGCGCTTATCCCAGATCTCGAGGGCTTTGATATTCCGTTATACTATGGCGGGCCGGTAGAGCAGCAAACCCTGCATATGGTGCATGCTATAGAAAATTTGGGGACCGAAACCACACGTATTGGTGAGGGGCTCTATTGGGGCGCCGATTTTGAATTGATTGTGGAAATGATAAAGGCTGAAGCAATCGACCTTGATCGCATTCGCTTTTTTATGGGATATAGTGGTTGGTCCGCAGGGCAGTTGCTCACTGAAATGGAAGATAAGAGCTGGCTCGTTACACCTGCCAGTGCACAATTGATTTTTCAAACACCCGCATCCAATATCTGGCGTACGGCCGTGCTCACCCTTGGAGAGCAGTTTCATCCTTTGGTACATTATCCGCTCGATCCTCAACTGAATTAAAACAAAACTGCCCTTCCGGATGGAAAGGCAGCGTAAACAATTAGTAGATTTTTTGGACTAAGCGCTTACACCTCAGTAGCGCCTTCTACCAAAACACTTAGCTTATTATTAAGTACTTCGGCAAAACCGCCGGTGATGTCAAAACTTTGCGTTTCGGTCTTATTAAGCAGCACCTTGATAGTGCCTTTTCCCAATGCGCTTACCATGGGAGCGTGTTTATCCAGCACTTCAAACTTGCCGCTGATGCCGGGCAGCTGTGCCCCATAGACTTCATCACTAAACAGCTTTTTTTCCGGCGTTAATATTTCTAAGTTCATCGGTAGTTAGATTTCAATTTTTCGGGTAAATGAAGGACGATTTGCAGGAAATCCCTCGTGATTACATCCTTATCCCTGCGCTTGCGCAAGCAGTTTTTTACCTTTTTCAATAGCATCTTCCAGCGTGCCCACCAGGTTAAAAGCAGCTTCAGGATAGTCGTCAACTTCGCCATCCATAATGGCATTAAATGCGCGGATAGTGTCTTCGATACTTACAAATACTCCTTTAAGACCGGTAAACTGTTCAGCCACATGGAAAGGTTGGCTTAAGAAACGCTGCACCTTACGGGCACGAGACACCGTTTGTTTGTCTTCGTCGCTTAATTCGTCCAAACCAAGGATGGCAATAATGTCCTGTAGTTCCTTGTAGCGCTGCAAAATGAGCTTAACCCGGTTTGCTGTATCGTAATGCGCGTCACCCACAATTGCGGGAGTAAGAATGCGGCTTGTAGAGTCGAGCGGATCAACTGCAGGATAGATACCAAGGTCGGCAATTTTACGGCTCAGTACCGTTGTTGCATCCAGGTGAGCAAAGGTTGTTGCAGGAGCGGGGTCGGTAAGGTCATCCGCAGGTACGTATACCGCTTGTACAGAGGTGATAGAACCGTTGCGGGTAGAGGTAATACGCTCTTGCATGATACCCATTTCCGTAGCCAGCGTAGGCTGGTAACCCACTGCTGAAGGCATACGTCCCAACAATGCCGATACTTCGGAGCCCGCCTGCGTAAAGCGGAAGATATTATCTACGAAAAAGAGAATGTCTTTACCCTTTCCCTGACCATCGCCATCGCGGAAATATTCAGCAATGGTAAGGCCCGATAGGGCGACACGGGCGCGGGCTCCCGGAGGTTCGTTCATCTGCCCAAATACGAAAGTGGCTTTAGATTCTTTAAGGCCTTCCATATCTACCTTTTCCAGATCCCATCCGCCTTCTTCCATGCTGTGTTTGAATGCTTCACCGTAATTCATAATTCCGGCTTCAATCATTTCACGCAGCAGGTCATTTCCTTCCCGGGTACGTTCGCCTACACCGGCAAATACCGACAGACCACCGTGGCCTTTGGCAATATTGTTAATCAGTTCCTGAATCAAAACCGTTTTGCCCACACCGGCGCCACCAAATAAACCAATTTTACCGCCCTTTGCATATGGCTCAATCAGGTCGATAACCTTGATGCCCGTAAACAGTATCTCCGAGGCCGTACTCAGGTTTTCAAAAGCGGGTGGCTTGGCGTGAATAGGGCGGCCGTTGGATTTGTCAACCGAAGGCAATCCATCAATGGGGTCGCCCGTAACATTAAACAAACGACCATTGATATCTGGGCCGGTAGGCATTGCAATAGCACGGCCGGTATCTTTTACCTTCATGCCACGCACCAAACCTTCGGTACCATCCATAGCTATACAGCGCACGCTGTCTTCGCCAAGATGTTGCTGCGCTTCCATCACGAGTACCTCGCCGTTGTCGCGGATTACCTCAAGAGCATTGTAAATTTCAGGAAGCTTGCTATCGCTGTCGAAATGAACATCGACAACCGCACCAATGATTTGTTTAATCTTACCAGTAGAAGCCATAATGTGTAAATATTTAGAAAAATATGTTTTCCGAAATCGGGCGCAAAAGTAAGGAAGCCCGGCAAAAAGCTTTTATTCTTAGGAAAATAATAAGGAACCGTTGCAACATCCGGCAAGAATTAGTCTGAGTCATTTGGTGCTTCTGCTGCCTGATACCTTATTAATAGATTTTTTATGTGCAGGCATGAAGTAGTCAGGATATTACAAACCGCTACCTTTATTGAACAAAACTTATCGCTGATGAAGAAATTTTTACCCCTGTTAGGAATTTTCCTGTTTTCTTTTCAATTGCTATTTGCTCAACCTGTTTCAACCCGGCTATACAATTATACCAATAGTGCTTCGGGCTATTGGCCTGCATCGCTTTGGGGCCAAACTAACAATGCTGTTGATAAGCAGGTCATTTTTTTTGATGATATACAAATTCCACGGGATAGCATTGGCGCCGGGGCCGATTCAATTGGCCTCACAGCTATAGATGTTGGCATTTTTAGGGCCGCCAATGCGCCGGCAACAACACTTAATTTCTGGGTGATGCGATGGAAGAAGGATGCTGCCGACTTAACCGATGCGGTAATTCTGCCACCGAGGCGTATTGGTCAGCTCAGTATTAATGCTCAGGGGGGCAGCGATGCCGGCATCCTTTTTAGACTTGGGGATAGCAGTAATATATTGACAAAAATTGCATCTGATTCTAATGTCTTGGAAAACGGGCTGACAACGTTTTTTCTTGGCGTTTCCTTTAGCGATACTACTGGCAGTGGGGTGTTTCTCGGTACTGCAAACACCGGGTTTGTTAACCTGAGTGGAGCTGTTTGGCAACTCAATCAAAACTCAGGGGCATTATTGCCCTTTAATTTTGGCCAATCAGCCTCGGCTTCAATTTATGCAAGGGTTTTTGGACGCGCCGTGAGCAATTCCCTGCCGGTAACATTTACAAGATTTGAGGGTAAAAAGATTGAAACCGGCGCCAGGCTAACCTGGCGGACGGCAACTGAGCAAAGCAATGCCGGATTTGATTTGGAGCGCAGTGCCGATGGGAAGGATTTTACCAAAGTAGCGACTATTAAGTCGAAGGCACAAGGTGGAAATAGCGTGCAGCCGCTTGATTATGGTTACGACGACAATAGTGTAGCAGCAGCTGGAAGCTTTTACCGGCTCAAGCAACTCGACTTTGGCGGACAGCATAGCTATAGTCAGGTCATTTTTATCAGTCCGGATCAACTGAAGCCGCTAAGTATTACCGGCATGTATCCCAATCCGGCCCGCCACCAACTGACGTTGGCTTTGGAATCGGATGAACAAACGAAAGCCAGCAGCACTATAGTGGATATGAGCGGAAGACAGATGCAATCCCGCCAATTGCAAATACCAAAAGGGTACAGCAATCAACAATTTACGGTGCAGCCGCTGGCAAAAGGCGTTTATCGCGTGGTAATTATTACGGACTCAGGCGAGCGTGTTATCAGTGCGCCTTTCTTTAAAGAATAGGCATTTAAGCCTGCTTTTTTACCCCTATAGAAATGGCGGCAATTCCTTGCCGCCATTTTATTTTTTTTCGCTTGGTGCAAAAGCCACACCTTTACATTAGTTATAATTAAATTGTTTTTATGAATTTGTATGTTGGAAACCTGAGCTGGAATCTTACCGATGCTGAGCTGCAGGAGGCATTTGCCGCCCATGGCGAGGTATCATCCTGCCGTATTATGGTTGACCGCGATACCAATCGCAGCAGAGGTTTTGGCTTTGTAGAAATGCCTGACGGTGATCAGGCTAATGCAG